>JAIVWA010000707.1:0-2400 GCA_049190255.1 Gammaproteobacteria bacterium
GCCAATGAGGACTTGGCAAAAGCAACGTTTTATACTGAAAATGGCAAAAGCGAAAAACGCCCCGGCTTCTGGTGTCAGGTTCCGGGTAGAAGCACCGGTTACCCGGCGCTCCCCCCACAGACCCGTACGTGAAGGTTTCCCTCATACGGTTCCTCGGTTCAGACTCTTTTACCAAGTCGTCAACCAATCAGGCGACACCCCGATTGGCGCATAACTTTGCTGCCCATAGGCTAATCAAATATTGTGGACTATTCTGGGTACTGGTAATGGGTAGGTTTTTCGTAGGTCTGCAAACCAGACCTTCCCCTTATGGCTTCGACGACTCAACCAATATCGCCACGCTTTCTCTGCATACTCAAATACAACTTCCAGGGCTTTAAAATTACTCCGAACTCCATAGTACTGATAAAACCCTCTTAACTTACTGCACAGCGTCGTATACTGATCAACCATCGGAACATGCCGGTTAGCCCTACACCACTTCCACAGCATTTTCAGGAAACGGTTTAACCTTCTCCCTGCTGTTTTCTTCTTTATTACCCAATACCCTTTCAGAGACTTCGCCCAGTAAAATGTGAATCCGAGAAAGTCGAATGTTCCCTTCCCCTTCCTCTCTACCTTTGAAGTCGGTTTCCTGAACGGAATTACCCTGGTCTTTTCCGGATGAAGGGTTAAACCGTAGCGGCTAAATCGCTTCGGCAATACATCCATTATCCTTGCGGTGTCTGATTCCAATTCACAACCTATTATGAAATCATCCGCCCACCGGATTATGAAGCATTTCCCTTTCATTCGAGGCATAACTTCCTTGACAAACCAGTCATCAAGTACATAGTGGAGAAATATATTGGAAAGTACTGGCGAGATCACTCCACCCTGGGGCGTCCCTTTTCCAGGATAAGAGAGAGTTCCTTCCTCCATTACCCCTGCGTTCAACCATTTGCCGATCAAACGCAATATCCCTCCGTCATTAACCCTTCGCTTTACAAAATTGCGAAGATGTCCATGATCTATATTGTCGAACAATCCTGTAATATCTGCGCTCACTATCCAGCCGATGTTCAGATTCCGACACTTTTCACGAAGTTCGTGAATTGCCTTATGCTGACTGTGCCCTTTCCGAAATGCGTGGGAAAAGTCGTAAAAGTTAACGTCAAATATGACGTTCAATATGGTCGACACAGCACTCTGGACAATCTTGTCCTCAAGTGCGGGTATCCCTATTGGTCGCTTTTCCCCACCTTCCTTGTCAATCCAGATACGATTTACCGGCGTGGCAACGTACTGACCTCTTCGCAGTCGTTGAAACAGATTATAGAGGTTTTCATCAAGATTCCTGGCATACTCCTTTGCCGTTATCTTGTCCACACCGGCTGCCTTACTCCTTCGCACCTGACGGAAGGATTTCTTCAGCAAGTACAGGTCTATCCTGTGTGCCAGAGATATAAATACCATCTCGGGGTCACTCTTTGCCAGCATTTTGATTCTAACAAGGGACGACTCACTGACTAACAGTGGTGGTTCGCCCCATGCCTGATCGTTGAAACCCCAACCGGATTTGCAAGCGGCCTTCTTTGCAATCCACTGGTTTCCTGTTGATATGGTTTGTGATTTCTGAGTATCTCCCATAGTTCCTGCCAGTAAAACGTTATACCCTGCTTCACCTTTCCTTCAGTGGGTCGCTTGAGCATCACTTCCCCACCTTCCCGGCCAGACGGCTATGCCTGACCATCGGTAATATGATCCGCTAAGACTTCCAGATGCCCCTCTCAGGTTTGTTCGCTGTTCGCTATCCGCCCCTGATACCTTGTGTTGTCCATCTTTAGTGTTTGTGTCTTCACTTTGTGAACTCATTGACAGGCGGGGACTATCCTTGCCAACGCCAGAATTTTGCTTATGCTGGATATCCTCATACCGTTCTTACACAAGGAACACATCTGGATCTCCCCAGTTCCCGAGTCACCCCTTTGAGTACATGCCCTGGTCGCAGACCCCGATGGTGTCCTGAATACTTGCCATATCGCATACAGGACTGCTGCCTTCCGCACACTCCAAAACGTCGGCTTTCTCCGCCAAAAATAGGCGGATTATACAAAACCACAACTATACATTTTTCGGGGCTCAATACAGAGCCTGTACCCTTGTTTCACTCAGCTTCGTACCTCCGTTACCGGTTTTGCACGTGAGTTTCTCTACTGATCTGGTGGCTAACCTTTAATCAGGTGGGACTTTCGCTACCTGCGATCACCCACTGGGTAACACTATCGAATTTCATCTACCTTCCGGTAGAATCCCAACAATTCGGGCTTGCTGGGCACGAGAAATGACTGGTTCGCATCCTCTTTATTCATATTCCAGTGGTAGATCTACAAGATCTAATTTTTCTTTGCAATTCTGTCC
>JAIVWA010000708.1:0-2398 GCA_049190255.1 Gammaproteobacteria bacterium
AATTTATCTAACATACATTCATAAAAATAATTTCTAAGATACTAAGTTCTGGCCAATCTCAACACCATGGCATCCATGGCCAATCTTAGGTTTGTCCCGGCCTGGATTGCGCGCTGGGTTGTTTGAATCGTTTCGATTTTTTCAAGCAGCGATGCGGTACTTACTTTTTGTATGGCTCGCTGAATCTTTTGGGTCAAATCCCTGTTGATAATTTTTTCAGGGTTGAGTTTGCCGACGATAAGATCTCGCAACCAGGAATTCATCACTTCCAGTGATTCCTGGATATTATCTTTGTTTTTCGCTAATTGCTCACCAAACGCCAGAAGACGATTGACGGATCCGGTTGATAAAGAATCCATTTCGCTAATGAGCCAATTTCGTCGGTTTATCCACTGCGTCCGGTGCATCCGCAGCGCCCGGGACATACTGCCGCCGGCCATGGCTGTGATAATCTCTGCCTCCCCGGCATCCAGCCCGTGTTTGTGAACCAGCGCAGCTGCCAGAAATTTTCTTGAGATCGGCTTGAACCGAAGGCGCTGGCAGCGTGAAACAATGGTTGGCAGGAGATCTGATGTATGGGGGGCCAAAAGTATCAGAATGGTTCTGACCGGTGGTTCCTCCAGCATTTTGAGGAAGGCATTGCCGGCAGCAGGGTTCATTGTATGGGCATCGGAGATAATCACCACCCGCATTCTGGCCTCATAAGGTTTCAATGCAAGGGTTTGACAGAGGGTGCGAATTTGATCGATTTTGATGAACAGACCGAACGGTTTTACCCGGATGATGTCCGGATGGTTACCCGTTTCGATTTTGCGGCATGATTTGCAATTCCCGCAAGGGATGCGCGTTTTCGGTCGGGATGTGTCATCATGGGGTTGCGCAGTCCGGCTGTGTCCCCGTTCAGGTGAGGCACCGGAACCGCCCATGGCGCAGTTACACGCCATTGCAAATTCTGCAGCCGCGCTTTCTTTTCCCACTCCTTCTATTCCTGTAAACAGAAGTGCGTGAGGAATGGTCCCATTGTAAAGGAGGGTGGTTAGAATACGTACGGAGCGATCTTGATCTATTATTGACGCAAAACCAGGCACAAATCAATAATCAACCCGATCTTTCAATTCTTTTCCGGATTTGAAAAATGGAAGTTTTTTGGGATTAATGGTGACTTTTTCGCCAGTTTTCGGATTCCTGCCCGTGTAGCGTTTGTATTCTTTTACGAAGAAACTGCACAGGCCGCGGATTTCAACCCGCTCTCCCCGGGCCATGGCATCTGCCATGTTGTCAAAAAACATCTGAACCACTTTGGCCGCTTCCGCTTTCGATATATTGGCTTCAGTTTTTAAAGCGGCGATGAGCTCCAGTTTATTCATACAACCTCCTTCTGTGCCGTCCAGTAACCAGTGAAGACCTAAAAAATTGGATATTTTTCATAGGCCTCCGCAACCCTATTAAAATTATACTAGCCCGAAACTTAATAAAATGTCAAGTAGTTATGATAATATTTTCGGCATAATTTCAATATCATCCTCACTGACTTCCACTCCGGCATATTGGCCCAGCGCTTCAACGCTCACTAGAAGGCGACCCTTGCCACCGTACCTCACAAAGGTTCCGATAAGGCCTTCAAGCGGACCGTGGATCACCATGACTTTATCCCCTTTTTTCAAATTATGACCGGTGGTTAGGGAATGATCACTTGTCACCATGATTTTTAAGGAATCCACGGTTTCATCAGCTACCGGCAACGGACCCTGTGTATTGCCGATAAAGCGCACGGCGCCGGCTACTTTAACAATTTCCAGATGGGTGTTGGGGTGAAGGTCCGTTTTGACAAATACATAACCGGGAAACAGCGGCACCCGGATGGTTGCCTTGCGGTCGCGTCTTTTGCTGGGCACGGTGATCTTGGGCAGATAGACCTCCATCGATTTGCGAAGCAAACCCTCATTAACGACGTTTTCATGGCGGCTTTTGGTATGCAGCACATACCATAAACGCTCGAGTTTTCTATGCGGCATTTTCTTTTCGCCTATATATCAGTTAGTTAAGAAGTTAATAATTAAATTGATCTGTTGGGGATACTCGATGCCAGCCCTGGATTTGGGATTTCGGATTTGGGATTTTAATAAGGAAAACTTTCGATTTCAGATTTTTAATTTGGGATTTCAGATTTTAATATGGTATGAATCTGATTTAAATTGATTGGTATATGGATTGTAGATTCTAAGCCTTACGCTATATATTCAACACCTTATACCTTACTATCTCAATTTTCTACCCCATAGGTTATTGATCCCTGTAAAAATAAGGAAATAATCCTTTTACAAATCCGAAATCCCAAATCCCAAATCCGAAATTCTACTTTTAGATTCCGAACTCTCCTAATCCGAACAGATTTATT
>JAIVWA010000709.1:0-2381 GCA_049190255.1 Gammaproteobacteria bacterium
AGTGTTCGACCTGCCCGCAATGCCTTGAAGCCGGTGTAGGGCAAATTTTGCTATTTGATTTATATGCCCATGTTTACACCAACCCATCGCACTATGCGTGGCAGGCGGGTGTTCATTTTTTTAGTCCCTCCTGGGCAAAAACAACTTAGCGCTTATGAGCTTATACACGGGTCGGTATTGCCGCGCAGGGTATCACGAAGCCGTGAGGCCTCCATCGCCTGTTCCTCGCTGGATAGCTCGCCGTTTTCCTCTCCGGACGGGTTGGCATACTCATCATTGAGTTTTTGAATATAAGCGTTGCTGTCGTCCACTACTTTTTCCAGCCTGGCCGAGGTGCGTCGTCCCCAGCCTGCGGGATTGGGCAAAAAAAGACTTCGCCACCAGCGGCTGCTTTTGCGCAGCGCACGCTGGTAGTTGGGAAGCAGGTCAGGATCTTTTATTTCGGCCAGCAATTTCTTTGTGACCTTCCGGGCGGCCCAACTCCGTATGCTGAAATGCACGTAGCCGGCAACCGCAATCAAGATGGCCAGGAGGCCGTATTTGATATAAATGTTTTGCGCCACAAGATCCCAGAACGGTAGTTTCAGCGACATTCCCTCCCAGTAGCCGCCCCAAACGGTCAGTGCCAAAAAGGCCGCCGCCAGGCCGGCCAAGATCGATCCTTCCACCCACAGGACCTTGCGCCGCCAGCGTTCTATAAAGCGTTGCAGGCGGGATACGACATCCTGCCGTAGCATTTGCGCAGTTTGCTCCAGCATACCCACAATCCGGTAGGCGCGTTCAACGCTCACCTGCTCAATGCGCCTGTAGATGGCACTGAAATCAGCTGCACGCTTGCCCTCGAAACGCGCCCGGACATTGTCGTTTTCAAAGGGAATAGCCGAATTCTCGTTGTATATGGCGTACGAACTGCCGGCCGTCAAGCCATATTGTGCCAGGGCGCGTTGCCAGGCTGCAAACACCTCCTCCAGGTTGTCCTCGTTGGCGGTTACATCGATCTGGTTGAGGATATACAAAAATTTGTTTGAATCCCGCCGATTCACCGTGGTCTTCACCAGATGTTCCAGGGTATCTCGCATTGAGCCGGTTTCCGGATGACGGGCATCGAAAAAAACCAGAACCAGATCCGATAAATCAATGATGTGATCCGTAATTCGCAAGGTGGAGGTCCGCTGAGCATCGGCATCAAATCCCGGAGAATCGATGAGGATCTTGCCCCGCAGCATTTCGCTGGGGCAGGTTTTTAGCTGCAGGTAGGCATCAATATGCTCCCCCTGGCCTGCGGCCACTTCTTCAATGGCCTGACTGATCTTGTACAACGGGAAACGTGGATCCGCATCCAGTGCCAGACCGGGCAGCACCCGTTCTTTATTGTCATTGGTAAAACATATGACGCTGAATTTGTCATCGACCGCCTGAATGCCGACGGCCTGCAGATTGTACTGAAGAAAATTGTTGATGAATGTGGATTTACCGGCTGAATAGATACCTAAAATTGAGATCAGCGGCCACCAGGGAGTGCGGGTTGCATGGGATTCTTCCCGCTGCAAAAATCCAAGTCGGCGGCTGATACGGTCCAGTTCGCGGAAGTTTTGCACAACTTCTGAAAGGATCGGATTTTCCCGTTTCAGGTGCTGTTCCAGTTTTTTTAATCGCTGGTTGATTTTGCTTACTTTGAACATTATCTGTGCTCCCATTTCCGGCAAACCGACGACAAACGTCACTGTTACCCGATAATCAATTTTCGCGAATTTGAACCCCGGTTAATTGGTTATGATTGGACCAGGCAGGCAAAAATGAACATTTTTCACAGGCCGCCCATGGTCATTCGCCTGCCATCCGGGTGATGAATATTTCCATTGACACGACGCCCTACGACACCACCCAAAATTCGCCCAACATTACCATTTTTACAAAAATATTAATGGTTTTCAACCTGTAATTTAAATAAAGATAAAAATGAAGCATGTAATTTTCGAAAAAAGGAAGGCTGGTTTTTATAAAAAACGATTCTTTAGTCTGACAGCAATTCTTTTACCGCCAGCCACAGCGCCCCAAGGGACAGAATCAGAGCCGAAAAAAGCAGTGCCATATATATTTTCAATGTGTTAAAACCTTATTGCCAATGGCTGGTAACCCGACCGGCAATTATTGCCGTCAATCAGATGACAGGCGGCGGTCCAGACGGTCAACGGTCCGGCGTCCGGATTTATTCTAACACTGAAAACCTGGTCCTCCCTCTCTCCGACCTGTAGCTCTACGAGCCGGAAGCCATAGGGGCATACGCCTACGCCCCGACGGGAATGCGGAAAATTAAAGCAAAGAGCAGAGCGTAAGGGAAGGGATAGAAAATAAGAAGTTGAGAAGATAAGAAGGTTAGT
>JAIVWA010000710.1:0-2361 GCA_049190255.1 Gammaproteobacteria bacterium
TATACCTATGCGTACCGGGCGTATTTGACATAAATTCATGTCTCGGGTTTTCTACAACTTTTCCAATATTCTCTCCGAGCCGTAGAATCTACGAGCCGGAGGCCAGCATTCCAACATTCCCTCCGGGCCGGAGGCCAGTTAGGGCGAAGCCCCTAACTTATATGAAACTACACGAATTAAAAGCGAACCGGTAGAGTAGGGAGGGCATAACCCTCCCCCTCGTCAAACCGGACGTGCGGATTTCCCGCATCCGGCTTTCCTGTGGGTTTCACCAAAGGGCACACGCAGGGGTCAGCTTATGAAGTCATTACAAATAAATCAGCCCCAACTTCTTGAAATGCTGATAAAAACTTCTCCCTCCCGGAGGCCGAAAGGGCCGCTGACTGCGCCGACGCAAATGCTTTTTCAACCGGCTGCGTACATACCAGTTCATCGTACGCTTTGCCTTGCGAGGATAGCCAAAGGAAAAATAGTTGGCCCAGCCTCTCAATTGTCGGTTGACTCTTACAATCAGATGCGGCACCGGTACATGGCTTTGCCGAGTACTGATTATCTCGCGAAGCGCTTCCCGTTGCGCCTGCAATGCCTTCGCCGAAGGGGTGACATTCAGGTATCGAAAACCCCGACCTGCAAGATCCCGGTCGTATCTGAATGTGAAACCCAGAAAATCCAGACTGGTCCCGGGTTGCCCAAGGTTAACAATCTTCGTCTTGTCCCGGTTCAACTCCAGACCCAGCCAAGTCTCTATCTTCGATTCGATAAAATCACATGTCCGGCTACTCGTGTACCGAGCCAGCACCACAAAATCGTCCGCATAGCGCACAATTTGGGCCTTGGCCCAGTTGCCCGGGCCTTCCTTGGAGTAAAAGACTTTCTCAAACCAGTGAAGGTACACATTGGCCAGAAGCGGGGAAATCACCCCGCCCTGCGGTGTTCCCTTCTTGCTGCGAGTCGCTTTTTTGCTCCCTTTGCGATCCTGTTCGACAATCGGCGCCTGAAGCCACATACGAATCAACTTCAGTACCGATCGATCCACAATCCGCATCCGAAGACATTTCATCAGCTTCTCATGCGGTATCGAATCAAAGTACCCCCTCAAATCAGCATCGTAGGCGGCGTTCAGTCCCTTTTTCAGATGCTTGCGCACCTCAGCCAGGGCATCATGGGCCGAGCGCTTGGGTCGAAACCCGTACGAACAATCCATAAAATCCGCCTCGAAGATCGGTTCAATAATCAGCAGCGCCGCCGTCTGCACCACCCGATCGCGAATGGTCGGTATGCCCAACGGGCGTTTACGACCATCCGGCTTGGGTATCCACACGCGACGAACCGCCATCGGCCGGTAAGTCCTGGCTCTGAGACTCTCCTGGATTTCATCCACAAAACCCTCAACGCCGCCGCTGCCACTTTCAATATCATCGAAAGTAACTCCGTCGACTCCAGCCGCACCCTTATTCGCCCGAGCAATCTGATAGGCACTGCTCAGCACATCTCGCCGATAAATTCGATCATACAGTACATAGAATCGAAACTTCGGCTCCAACTTCGCCTTCCGGTAAAGCTTCTGTCTCAAAGTAGTGAGTTTTACTGGCAACCGGACCTTCTTGACGTGGGCACTTGGCCACACATCAACAGATCCCCAGATTGTCAGCTGTTCCGTAACGGGACGATTGTCCAAGCGGCACACTCCTTTTCTGACTCAGCTTATCCACAGCAAGGCCCCTTGGCTCCACCCTGTTTCCAAGGCTTCTTCGCTACTATGGGCCTCTCCGACTCCCATTTGCGGCAGACTCTCCGGTTATTTATTCCCGGTCGCCCTCCGGCTCTATCGCCGGGCCGCAGTGGGTCTCCCAGGTTCCTCGATGCATCTTTCCGTGCGCGCTCTTCCCAACCACCCCGGGGTGCCCTGCAGGTGCTTTTGCTCGTTTCTTCCCTGCAGGTAACAGGCTTCGTCATTTCTGGCAGTTTGGCCACACCCAATAAGCGTAACGAGGCCGAATCGGATTCGCTTGCGCTAGGGCTCACACGGTCGCGGTCCAGGGGGCACTCCCCTTTTGCATCCATTTACTGCTATGAATACCGGCCCGCTTCCTACGATCGGTTACCCTCACGCAGGGGGCCGCCGCTACATGGCGAACGAGTAATTACCAAGGCTGACACGTTTCAGTCAGCAAGATGCACCAGACTTGTCCTGGCGCTCCAGACTCACACAGATAAAAATTGACCTTTTTATTTAGCCACAGACACACACAGACCAACACAGACATTTTCTTTCCCCCGGGCGACCCGCCCGCCTCGCCTGAGCGGCTCGCGATGGCGGGCGGGCATGCCCGGGGTAAATCTGGTCGCCTTCCAGGCAAA
>JAIVWA010000711.1:0-2359 GCA_049190255.1 Gammaproteobacteria bacterium
AATCTCCGGCTGTAATCTAAGCCGAATTTATCCACGTAGAAGATAAATGTTCTTTGGGTCGGTGGAAATCTCATGGCGCCTAATTCAGCCAATGCCTTTGGATCCCCTGGAAATCTATACGTATACATACGCCCGCCGATTCGCGGCGTGCCGTCTGCATTCTTGGCCGATTCATACACCACCGGATGCAGTCCAATTTTCAATAATTCATAAGCCGCGCATAACCCGGCACACCCTGCTCCGATAATTGCGATCTTGGTACCCAGTTTTTCTTTGGGTATACTTCCAATTCCATCTGATTGGTTCACCAGTTGCACATAGTCAAAAGGATTTTCGGGAATCTGCCATGGATCATATTGATCTTTGATGCCCATCTTATCCTTTCCTCACTAGTATGATGATTCCCAAATAACATTACATAGAATAAAGTCTCGTTAGGCCACTCCGAATTCGATTCCCTGGGCCAGCGGCAGCTCCTTAGACCAGTTGATGACACAGGTTTGTCGGCGCATGTAGGCTTTCCATGCATCGGAACCGGCTTCGCGTCCGCCCCCGGTGTTCTTTTCACCGCCGAACGCCCCCCCGATCTCAGCTCCGGAAGTGCCGATATTGACATTGGCGATGCCGCAGTCGCTGCCCTGATAGCTGAGAAATATTTCCGATTCCTGTAAATTCCGGGTGAAAATGGCCGAGGAAAGACCTTGGGACACCCCATTTTGTATATTTAAAGCTTCTTCGATGGTTTTATATCTGGTCAAATAAAGAATGGGAGCAAATGTTTCTTCATGTACAATCGGCAAATCAGCGTCGGCTTCGCAAATGCAGGGCTTGACATAGGTTCCGGCGCCAAAGATACCGCCGGAAAGAATCTGCCCGCCATAGAGAATGCGCCCGCCCTGGTCCTTTAATATTTTCAAAGCGGTCTGCATTGATTTTACGGCTTGACCGTCGATCAGCGGACCCATGTGAACACCCTCATCAAATGGATTACCGATATGTATCTGCTGATAGGCCCTGATCAGTGACTCGCAAAAGGACTGGTAGATATCCGCGTGTACAATTACCCTGCGCGTGGTTGTGCATCGTTGACCTGCAGTGCCGACCGCACCAAACACCGTCCCTCTGACCGCCAAATCGAGGTCGGCGCTGGGCGCCACAATGATGGCATTGTTGCCCCCCAACTCCAGTATGATCTTTCCCAGGCGCGATGCCACCGCACGTGAGACATACTTTCCCATTCGGACACTGCCGGTAACCGAGATCAGGGGGACGCGTTTGTCATATATCAGCGATTCCCCGATGGATTTTCGATCACCGATCACCAGATTGAGAACCCCCTCCGGAAGACCGTTTTTCTGCAACACGGGCCAGATGAGCTTCATGGCGGCAATCGCAGTGAGGGATGCTTTAGAAGAGGGTTTCCAAATCACCGTATCTCCGCAAACCAGCGCGATCATGGCATTCCAGGCCCATACGGCCACCGGAAAATTAAAGGCCGTAATAACGCCCACCGGTCCTAAGGGATGCCACTGTTCGTACATCCGGTGCTCCGACCGCTCACTGGGCATTGTCAATCCATATAGCATTCGAGATTGGCCCACGGCGAAATCGACAACGTCGATCATTTCCTGGACTTCACCTTCGGCCTCGGCCCTGATTTTGCCCACCTCGAGAACGATTATTTCGGCCAGTTCCTTCTTGTGATTGCGCAGAGTCTCTCCGATTTGCCGGACAATCTCACCACGCTTCGGTGCCGGAACCAGACGCCAGGTTTTGAAGGCTTCTGCCGCTCGAACAATGATCTGTCCGTAATCCTTAACCGTTGCGCAACGAATTGTTGCCATGGGTTGCATATCAATAGGAGATATCGATTTGAGGATATCTCCGCTGCATTTCAGTCCGGTGTCCGAACCGGCGCCGTCCTGCTCATCTAGTAAATTGAATTTTTCGAGTATCGATTTCATCGTCCGCAACTTTTATCTCGTTTGAGGAAAATACAGGATAAGCCACCAAGAACCATAGATCCTTTCTGATTAATAATAAAATAGTTCACCGGATAATTTTTTCGCACCGGCGCAGCGCTTGCGGATCAACACCCTTGTCATTGCCGGGCTGATTACCTGGCTGGCATTATTGGCGATCACCTATTTTTCCCCGACGATGCAACACTTTTAAAAATTAGAAAGGAAAGGGCGACCCTGGGTGGTCGCCCTTTTGAGAAGGAGATTAGCATTGGGTTTATATTATCGCCAGCAGGAGTCCTCAGGTGAAGCGTAACCATAACCCATGTGGTATCCTCCCATCATAAATCCCCTGCCGGCGTTGAGGCTGAGTTTTCTCCTTTATTCTACAATATGGA
>JAIVWA010000712.1:0-2357 GCA_049190255.1 Gammaproteobacteria bacterium
ATGCCTAAAGTAAATGTATTCTATCTATTTTATGAAAATAGAAACTCACGCTAAGTTGTCATTTCATTGTTCTGATTTCTGGCCTCCCATACTGCCAGCGTCAACGACTTATACAAAAGACGGAGCGACCTGTCGGGTCGTAGCCGAAGGCGAAGCCTGAAGCGACACCATAATTTTAGGCATTTTAGCGCATTTTAGGCACTTTAGGCATTTTTCCGGTTTATCCGGGTTAGGTCTAGGGCAACCGATTAAAGGTCTGCGTCTCATGACTTAATTTCGCTGCCAGTTTTTTTGTTACCGCATTTCCTTGTAGGCATTGATCAATCCGTTGGTTGAGGAATCATGTGAATCCAGCGGCTTATCGTCTTTTAACTCGGGCAGGATTTTTTTCGCCAATTGCTTGCCGAGCTCAACGCCCCATTGGTCAAAGGAAAAGATATTCCAAATTACGCCTTGTACAAATATCTTATGCTCGTACATGGCAATCAGGTTGCCTAATACCCGTGGGGATAGTTTTTTAAACAAAATAGAATTGGTGGGATTGTTGCCGTCAAACATTTTATGCGGTGTCAGGGCTTTAATTTCATCATCGGTTTTGCCGTCGTTTTTCAACTCGGCGATCACTTCTTCTTTGGTTTTACCGTTTAAAAGCGCTTCGGTTTGGGCGAAAAAATTCGACATCAGGATATTGTGGTGCTCCCCGATTGGATTGTGACTGACGGCCGGCGCCAGAAAATCGGCCGGTATTAATTTGGTACCCTGATGAATGAGCTGATAAAAGGCATGTTGGCCGTTGGTGCCGGGCTCACCCCAGATAATCGAGCCGGTTTGATAGGGTACCCTCCCGCCGCTGCGATCAACTGACTTGCCGTTGCTTTCCATGTTGCCTTGCTGGAAATAGGCCGCAAAGCGGTGCATGTATTGATCATAGGGTAAAATCACTTCCGTTTGGGCGCCAAAGAAGTTGTTGTACCAGATCCCTATCAGCGCCAGAATTACCGGGATATTTTTTTCAAAAGGGCTAGTTTTGAAATGCTGATCCATTTCAAAAGCACCCTGGAGCAGTTCGCTGAAATTCTCAAATCCGATATAACAGGCGATGGACAAGCCGATGGCCGACCACAGCGAATACCGTCCGCCGACCCAATCCCAGAAGACAAACATGTTCTCTTTATCTATACCAAACTCTTCTACTTTTTCAGTATTTGTGGAAAGCGCTACAAAATGGTTGGGTATATGGGTTTCATCCTTGGCGGCCTCCAGAAACCATTTGCGGGCCGAAAATGCATTGGTCATGGTTTCCTGAGTGGTAAAGGTTTTAGAGGCGATCACAAACAAGGTGGTTGCGGGATTCAATCCTTTCAGGGTTTCCGTGATGTGCGTCCCGTCAATATTTGAGACAAAATGAACGCTTAGTCCTTCTTTTGCATAGGGCTTAAGCGCTTCCGTTACCATTACCGGTCCCAGATCCGATCCGCCGATACCAATATTTACGATATCGGAAATTCTTTGACCGCTATATCCTTTCCACTCACCTGAAATCACTTTATTCGAAAAATCTTTCATTTTATCCAGAACGGCGTTGACTTCCGGCATGACATCGTTGCCATCTACGTCAATCGGTGAACTCTCCCTATTTCTTAAAGCGATGTGTAAAACTGCCCGGTTTTCGGTCTCATTGATTTTTGCGCCGTCAAAGATTTGATGGATGGCATCGCTGAGACCGATTTCATCTGCCAGCTCAAGCAGCAGTTGCAATGTTTCTTCTGTAATGCGGTTTTTAGAGTAATCTAGCAAGATATCCTTAAATCGAATCGAAAACCGATTAAATCTTTGCGGATCGTTTGCAAAAAGATCTTTCATATGCACATCTTTTATTTTTTCAAAATGCTCGTTGAGATGTTGCCAACTTTTGGTTTTCGTGGGATTGGTTTTGTGAAGCATGTTGGTATTACCTCCTTTCGATGTGAGAGTTTTAGGGCCTTTTTTCTGACAACATGTTGTAAGAAACTGAAGGTGTCAGTGTTCAGGGTTAAGGACAAAGAAGGCATTAAAGACCCGAAGTTCTCGTAAAAAAATGCTCATTTCCCAAATAATTGCCAATTTGGTTCCAAATTTTGGATTAGCCCTGACGAAGCTGACGCTTTTCTCGTAAATACGCATCCCAAATGCAGTCCAGGGACGAGAATGGAACCCCTGGCCCAGACCTGGCATGTCAAGATGTGGTGATGGAAAGCCAAGCCCATAGAATGTGAAAGCAATTTCATAGCCACATCACGTCGCACCAGGGCGGGCTTGAACCCCTGAACCTTTGAACCCGTGAACCCGTGAACGCCTACCACAGCACAACGGAGAGA
>JAIVWA010000713.1:0-2332 GCA_049190255.1 Gammaproteobacteria bacterium
ACATTCGGCGGAACTTTGCGCGACAGTCACGCCGCCACCATCGCCAGTGTAACGATGAAAGCCGCCATTGATAGAGCCGGTATCGATCCAGCGATTATCGATGATGTCCGCTATGGATGCTGCATGGAACCGGTCGACACCCTTAATGTTGCCCGCATCGCCGCCCTGCTGGCCGGCATTCCGGATTCCGTAACCGCCGTCACCATCAACCGGGTGTGCATTTCCAGTATGGAAGCGGTTATCTCCGGCATGGCCATGATACAGGCCGGTATGGCAGATGTTATCCTGGCCGGCGGCGTTGAACATATGTCAGGGGTACCCTATTCCGTGGCAGCAGCCAGATGGGGCTGTCGCCTCCAGGACCATGAATTTGTCGATAATATCATTAGAGGGCTTCACTGTGGATCCCATGTTATACCCCATCCCGAAGATGGCCCGGTGGATGCCGAAAACCCCCCGTTGAGCTATTTCAAAGGTAAACCCTATATCATGGGACACACCGCGGAATTCATCGCCCAGCATCTGGATATCAGCCGGGAGGAAATGGACCAGATTGCGCTGAGAAGCCATAACAACGTGGAAAGAGCCACTAATGACGGCTCGTTTGAAGAAGAAATCGTCCCCATGGAAATCCCCCAGCGCAAAGGGCAACCGATTATTTTTAATAAAGATGAGCATTTCCGGCCGGGAATAACCCTTGAGAAACTGCAGGCCCTTCCGCCGGCCTTCGTGCCCAAAATCGGCAAAGTAACGGCCGGCAACTCAAGCGGCATCAACGACGGATCAACCGGTCTGGTGATCATGTCCGCTGAAAGAGCAAAGGAATTAAACATCCCGCCCATCGCCCGGATCAAAGCCGTGGGCCGGGGCGCATGCCATCCGTCGGTAATGGGTCTATCACCTGTTCCGGCAGTCAACCAATTGCTGACCAAAAGCGGATTAAAATTAGAAGATTTCGAATTGATTGAAGTCAACGAAGCCTTTGCGGCCCAATACCTGGGCTGCGAAAAAGAACTCGGTTTGAACCGGGAGATCACCAATGTTAATGGATCGGGAATCGGTCTGGGGCATCCTGTCGGCGCAACCGGCGCCCGGCTTATCGTCACGCTGATACATGCCATGAAAAAAAGAGGAAACACCCTTGGTTTGGCCACCCTGTGCGGAGGCGGTGGGGTGTCGATGGCCTGTGCAGTAGAATTGGTTTAAAATCCCCCCTACCCCCCTTTAAAAAAGGGGGAATGACAGTGAATGCCGCCCGCCTTTTCTAAAGGGGGAGGGCAGGGATTTTTCACTCCCCCCTTTTCTAAAGGGGGGCTGGGGGGGATTTATAGTGCTACCCTACAACAAAAATCTCAAAAAACATGCCAGAGAACTCAGAAAGAACATGACTGATGCAGAACGATTTCTCTGGTCAAAATTAAGAAGAAAACAGCTTAAGGAATATCAATTTTACAGGCAAAAAAACATTGGGGATTACATCGTTGATTTCTACTGCCCTGCAGCAAAATTAGTTGTTGAAATAGACGGCGGCCAGCACTATGCAGAAGAAAATATTGTGAAAGATGAAGCAAGGGACAAATTTTTGAGCGGCCTCGGCTTCAGGGTATTAAGGTTTTCGAATAGTGATGTTTTCAAAAATATTGAGGGAGTTGTTACGGATATATATAATCATCTTTAAACACATCAAAGGAGGTTGAGAATGAAAAAGACGTCATTGGGTTGCCTAGGTTTGTTGCTGGTAATCATCTTTCCTTTTAGTCTACTGGCAGCGGACTATGTAGCTGAAGCCGAATCAGCCTATGCCCGGGGAGGACTTGAGGGCTACAAACAGGCCATTGAGCTATATGAAAAGGCATTGGCCGAAAATCCCAACAGCTATGAGGCGAACTGGAAGTGTGCCAGAGCATACAGAGAATACGGTAATGAGGCCAAATCGCAAAAAGTTGAGGGGTGGAAGGACATTTGTGCCAAATACGGCAAAAGCGGGATGCAATATGCGCAAAAAGCCGTTGAGCTTGAGCCCGACAAAGCGGACGGGCACTACTACTACGGCCTCAACGTCGGTATCTACTCTGATGGTGTCAGCATTTTTACGGCCCTGGCGGAGGGCCTCAAAGGCAAAACCCAGACCAGTTTTGAAAAATCCTATGAAATTAACAAAATGTATAAAGACGCCGGGCCCATGCTCTCCCTCGGCCGTTTTTGGGCGGTCCTCCCCTGGCCCATGCGGGACCGCAAAAAATCACTGAAATACTACCGTGAATACCAGACAACCGAATACTTTGCAGATAACCTCGAAGCGCATGTCTACCTTGGCGAGCTGCTGATCCAA
>JAIVWA010000714.1:0-2328 GCA_049190255.1 Gammaproteobacteria bacterium
CATCATTCCCTGATTTCAAGGGCAAAGTACAGGTTACTGCTATGTATCTCCGGTGTTGGCACCATTGAAAACCCTGAGATATACGAATTATATATGATACAATCCGACTAAAAATGATAGTTGGGGATCTGGCAAGCAAGCACAAGTTTCAGGTGGTTTTAAATTTTTGGGCTTTCATCTACATATATGCATTTTAGCGATTTTGGGTAGTGTCCCTATTTAGTTGACAGCTATTCGGTACTTCAAGAGTGCATTTATTGTCCATTGATGATCTGTTATCCCGGCAGCCATTGCCGGTGTATTCGGCCGGAACACTCGATCTTCTCCACGACTTAGCGTTTCATGAGGTCTGATAAAATTATAAAACCCGATACAGATTGCAAATTTTGCTTTTAACCAACGAAACGATTTCGCAAACATAAGGCTTTTGCGTGTCAAATGAGCATCCCACATCCGCCAGTTCAGATTTGAGCGCTCTACATACGAAGTGTTGATTTTGTTACCCGGTAATTGCTCCAGTCTCTTTTTGATGCGAGCGGATGAACCAAAAATGACTTTTGTCTCTACTTTTACAATACGACCTTTATCTCTGGTTTTATGAACTGTAGCGTAATCTAAATTCTCATCAATTATCTTTTCAGGGCTACGAGGGCGGCCTGGTTGGCCAGTTGGTTCTTGCGCTATTAACTTATGAAATAATTCCTTCAAACCATCAGCATAATGAGGCAGTTCATCAGAAGTAAAAAGAGGCTGTTGCTTTGTTCTTGAAACTAGATCTTTTAAAAATCTACGGGCATCTTCAAGCGTTCGATCCCCAATGAGAAAGCAAACAATTAATCTTGTCGGCGTGTCGATGGCTGTCCAGATCCACTTTTTGCCTATCTCTTGTCCGCTAACACGTTTCTTTTTTTTACAAAGGACCACAATTCATCTAACTGAGTCTCTCTTAATTTCAATGAACGCAATAAGCTTGAAAGGATTAATTCGCAATGCTCACCGGCACGAAGGATCACTCTGTTTACAGTATCCTTGTTTATGCCCAAAAGTCGGGCGGTTGCTCTCACGCCAACGCCCTCTGCGGCGTGATGAATGATTTGTTCTATTTTTTCATCTGATAAATGAAGTCCAAAAAATGCGGTTGCTCTCGTTGATGCAAAGCGTTTGCCGCATGTTCGGCAATATAACAAATCTTTTGTCTTATCTTTACCATATTTGCCGCGAATTGTGATATTACCATGATTCTGCAGGCCATAGTCTTTACAATCTTTATTCGGACAAAAAGCATCGTCGATTTCATTCATTGCTCGCCTCCAAATTATAGGTTAATGTTGAAAACGAGCATAGCACGAATGAATTAGCTTGTCAACTATATGGGGACATCACCGCTTTTTCGGAGTGTAAGAAAACTAATTTCTAAAGAACCTTACAGTCTTGACGGGAGGGACAAAATGAAAAAAAGACAAATGTTCATTATTTTTTTGGGAATTTTATTAATGGTCGGCCAAGCTATAGCCGTTCCCACTCAAATCATAGTACGGGTTAAAACCAAGGATGCCAAGTTCCTCGGAAGTAGTATGGGAGGCGCTCTGGTAACCATAAGAGATGCAGATACCGGCGAAATACTTGCCAAAGGAAAAACTACCGGCAGTACCGGAAACACTGATCTTATTATGAAAAGGCCTAAAACACGCGGATTGATCATTTCAGACGAAAAATCAGCCAAATTCATTGCCACAATTGATATTGACGAGCCCAGACAGATCGAAGTAACAGCCTTTGGCCCCCTTGCTCAGCGTCAAGCGGCCGGCAAAGTTTCATCGATGCAGTGGATAGTTCCGGGAAAGCACATTACAGCAGGTGATGCCTGGATACTGGAATTGCCGGGCTTTGTGGTCGATATAATTCATCCTCCGACCCATACCAAATACAAGGGCGCGCCTCAAACCGTAAAAGTAGTTGCCAACATCACCATGATGTGAGGTTGTCCTATCACACCAGGCGGTGTGTGGAATGCGGACAAATTCGAAATTAGGACAATATTAAAAAGGGATGGAAAAGCAGCCGGCGAATTCCCCCTGGCGTATGCCGGTAGAGCAAGCCAGTTTCAGGCGGACCTGCCAATCAAGAACATCGGGGTATACGAACTAATCGTGTTTGCCTTTGATCCGTCCAACGGCAATACCGGACTGGATAAAGCCACATTTATCATAAAATGAATGCTCCCCTTTACTTGCTTTTTCGGAGTTTAAATCACATCTTCGGGAGAAAATACAAAAACTGTAAAACATATACTTTGAGACTGCTAATTTGGGCATGTAAAACACTTCA
>JAIVWA010000715.1:0-2327 GCA_049190255.1 Gammaproteobacteria bacterium
GTTCTATCTAGTGCGAAAATTTCAATAATTTAAAATAGTTAAATCTACGCACCCCGTTGGACGCCAGGGGATTTATTCATGGAGTTTTAACGTTAGTATCGGCAATTTGGTTACCGAACTTTACTTTTTTTAAGCCTGTTATAGAAATTGAATGATTTTTCAGATAGTTGCGGTGGACAGCGGTTGGTTGACAAATAATGAAAGGGGTTCATATTGAAAATTTGTTTCATTTATTAATTTTTCTATGGACTTTTTTTTCAAAATGTTTATAATATGCGGCAGGTTAAAACAGTCGGTGGGTCAGATTCGATTCTGTTTTTTTTTTGAAAGGAGGTTCGATCATGAAAAAAGTTATTTTTCTACTGATCATTGCGTTTTTTCTAGCGGGTTGCACCGCCGAATGGTACAAACACGACACCATTTATAAAACGAATGATCACATGACCTTTAGCTGGTGGGGATACAACAATCCCTCAAATGAAGATTTGAAAAAATCTGAATCAGAAGGATGGTGGGGCGCGGAAATTCCCTATATCCCGGCCGAGTAGTTCTTTGGTGTTGGAAAGCTGTGGATATGAATCGGCCGAATTGATGACGTCTTTCCGACTCTATCTGTGATTTGCAGAAAAATAAGTCCCTAAAGTGGCAGGCTGCTATACTGATGTATCCGACTGGCAACCTAGACGATGGGTCCTTCCGTCACGCAAATGGAATTAAAAGGGCTCAGCAGTCATGCCCTGAGGAATAAAACCTCAAACCGGATAGCAACTGCCGCATTGGGGATGGAAACCATAAGAACTGATGGTCAAAGCCTTTTTTTAAAGCTGTCAAGTGCCTCCTGCAGCATACGGCGTATAAATACCTCTTTATCGCCGTCGGTCAGCTGCATATATTCTGTATAGTTCGCATTCGACTGTTCCAGACCCGGTGGATGTCCCCCGCGTCTTTTTTTTATTTTATCAAACTCCTGCACCATTTCCAATAGGCTGTAACGCTGCCCTTCAAAAGTTAGGATCCATTCTAATCGTCGCATCATTTCAAAGCGCAGCTGATCGACTAAAAAGAGATGAATATCGACCACTCGCATTTGATCCGGGTTGCCAAGGTAGTGAAATTCTGATGCCAAACCAAGACCCCGGATGCCCATGATAAGTTCGTAGTATGCGTGGGAACTGTTTTCACCGGGTTGCGACAGATAGTAAAGGGTTTTATCGGAAAGATCTGAAAGCCGGGTACTGGAATCAAACGATTCTGAGAAACGTTTTTGCCAGGGCCCGAAACCTCTTTGTTCCAGCGCCCGGATGCGATAGGCTTTAAGATCCACAACTTTGGTCATGCGGTCTAGTCTTTTTAGTTTGAGAAGGCATTTAGGGCACGCGGCGAATTTGAACTCAGGTGTTACCGTAATAAATTAAAAAACATTTTGCAAAACAAAACCATCGCTAATACCGAATGCCCTTGATAATAAAATAGATGCCGACTGCCACCATGAGTACGGCACCGATACGATATATAATCTCTCTTTTTTTCAACCAGCCCATATCGGCCAGTTTGGCGACGAGAAATAAAGCCGGCACAGTGCCCAGGCCGAAGCATATCATCACGCCCATACCTTTAATAATTGCCTCGAGGGTGCCGGCGGCATTCATTCCGGCACCGGCGGCCGCCAGCAAAGCGGTATAGACAGGACCGCAGGGCAGCAGTCCCAACAGCAACCCGATCGGAAAATAGGCGGCAGGGGATTTTATCTGTGACAGCCTCCGAAATCCCTTTGAGACAAATCCACCGGGGTTGTAGGAATTACCAAACACCTGTCCGAAAGAAATCCAGCCGCTCATGGCCAGTCCCATGATGATGATCAGGACCCCGGCAAAAATCATGGCGCCTTTTTGGATTTCGGCGATATGGGCGGCAACCAGGGTGAACGAGCCAGTGGCCCCCATGACACCGCCCAAAACACCATAGGTGATCACCCGGCCGGAATTGTAGAGCAGGTGGGGTAATAAAATATTTTTATCTTTAAGATTGAGCGATAAGGAGACGACAATAGGCCCGCACATTCCGATGCAATGGCCGAAACCCACCGCAAATCCGGTGGCTAAAAATACGGGGTAAAGGGGATCAATAAATGACATTGAAGATAAATTTAACCTCACCCGATCCGGGTACTATGACATTGGCAAACCAGGTTCTTTTGCCGCTGGGGCAACGAACAATCACACCGGTTCCCTCGTAAGTCCCCGGGCCGGTTGGTTTCAACGACACTTGATTCGGGCCCATTTTCATGGCAGGCATGCCCAGGTCGATATGGGGATGTTTGGCCGGAG
>JAIVWA010000716.1:0-2315 GCA_049190255.1 Gammaproteobacteria bacterium
TGCTTCTCTGTCTTCTTTTTTCATTCCGCATTCCGCATTCCGAATTCCGCATTCCAAACTCTTTCTTCTTTTTTCATTCCGCATTCCCAATTCCACATTCCTGTTTCTCTGTCCTAAGCTCTTCTATTCCGCATTCCGCATTCCGAATTCCGAATTCCTGTTTCGGCTCACCAGGTATTTGGCGGCCTCCATGGCCGCCGCACCGGACTCGGTGATCGTATCGACGATGTCTTTGGGTCCGGCGGCCGCACCGGCAACAAAGATGCCTTCCACGTCGGTTAGTGTGGGCGCCACTTTGGGCCGAATGGTTTGAATAAAATGATCCGATCCCGCTGAAACCGGGCAAATGCCTTCCGGATTCCAGCTTGGAATCATACCCAGCGACAACACCACCAGATCGTGATCCGCCGTGGTAACCCCTTCACCGTTCTGGGCTTCATAGCGCAAGGTGACACTGCCGTTTTGGCCCTCGCTGATGGCAGCGACTTTGCCTTTAATGAATTCGACGCCCATTGCTTTGGCGTTCTGGTAAAACTGTTCATATCCTTTACCGAAGGCCCGGATATCCATGTAGTAAATGGTAATATCGGCCAGCGGCAGTGACCCGGACAGCAGCATGGCCTGCTTGATGGCATACATGCAGCAAACCCGCGAGCAATAAGATATCCCCATGCTTTTATCCCGTGATCCGGCGCATTGAATATAGGCAATGGAATCCGGTTCCATGCCGTCCGATGGCCGCAAAACACGATTGTAGGGACCGTGCGGTGCCAGCAACCGCTCCATCTGCATCGAAGTAATCACATTGGGGATGTTGCCGTTGCCGTACTGCTGCTTGTTTTCAACGGGTGTCAATTCAAAGCCGGTGGTCAGGACAGCCGTTTTGGACTTTATCACCAGTTCTTCGGGCTGCTGAAAATAATCGATGGCATCTGTCGGACACGCCTTGGCACACTTGCCGCACAGCATGCAACTTTCCACGTCCATTACCGCAATCTGGGGGATGGCGTTTGAGAATGGAATGGATATGGCCTTGGTTGCCGAAAATCCCCCCTGCTCATCATCGGCGACATATACCGGACACGCATATTCGCACTGCCGGCAGCCAATGCATTTTACCGGATCGACATACCGCGGCCGCTGGGTGACGGAAGCGCTTAGCATGTCCCCTTCACGGTCCAGCGAATTCAAATCACAGTAGGTGAACAAAGAAATGTTGTCATGATGCGCCGCGGCCGCCATTTTGGGTGTCGTGATGCAACTGGCGCAGTCGAGGGTCGGAAACACCTTGGACAGGCGGATCATTTTTCCGCCGATCGATGCGTCTTTTTCCACGACTGCCACCTGAAATCCCTGATCGCCCAGATCCAGGGCCGACTGCAGCCCGGCAATCCCACCGCCGACAACCAGTGCATCAAATTCTAAAACTCGCCTGGAGTCCATTCATTCCTCCAGGTTCAGACCTCATAAAAATGATAGAGCAAAGCGATACAACAAATCCGCAATCCAAAATCTACAATCCAAAATTGCTGCTCATGTTGGCGGCCCCAACTCCTTGACCAGGTCGTTCATCAGGTTTATCTCCTTTAAAAAGGCCCGGTTACACACCGTGCAGATGGCGGTCAGACGCAGCCGCCGAGTGTCCAGATCTTGCTCTTTCATCATTTTATAGACCCGGTCCAGTCTCTTGGCGAGGCCTTTATAAGCACCGTCATAGGGACACTCTTCACCGCAGGACATCACGATAATCCCGCTGATTCCTTTTCTAAAGCAGTCCAGGTAAAACTGCTCCGGGAAAAGGACCGGTGCGCGCACCCTGAGAATATAAGTATTCGTGGGGTAGGTCGAGTGGGCCTGCCCCACGGAATCCGCACCGGGATAGGCACAGGTTTCTGTTGCCATGATCAGTATCTTTCCTTCAGTCGTTGCATCGGGTGCAGTGGCCATTGCCCCACCTATTTGTTTCTGCGGATAAAATGTTTATCGTAACCATCGGATTCGAGAATCCCCAGATACTCGTGACCGACCTTATTGGACCAGGCCGGAATATCCGTTCGCGTGCCTGAATCATTGGAGTAGATTTCAAGAACTTCACCAACCTTTACTTTGCCGATTCCTTTTTTGGCTTCCAGAAGCGGTCCCGGGCAGGCACTGCCCCTGGCGTCCACCGTGCTTGAAACTTCAATCGAATTTAAATCTGTCATTGTTGCCTCCTTAGTTGGGTTTCCATCCATAAATGGTCTTTTTTCCGCCGGGCTGCGTTCTCCGCGGGTTTCCAGCTGCGACGTACAAAAAGTACGTCTCACTGCAAACCC
>JAIVWA010000717.1:0-2300 GCA_049190255.1 Gammaproteobacteria bacterium
CCTGGCGGTGACTGAGAATTGCCTCTCATGCCACCAGAAGGAGGGCGAAGCCATTTTAAAGACCGTCCACTGGAAGTGGCACGGCCCGTCGCCTTACACCGTCGGTCAGGAAAAAAGGATCGATCTGGGTAAAAATCATGCCACCATCAACAATTTTTGCATCAACCTGAACGGAAACTGGCCGCGGTGTACGAGCTGTCACATCGGTTACGGGTGGAAAGATAAAGACTTTGATTTTAATGATATGTCGAAAATCGATTGCCTGGTTTGTCACGACACCACCGGCAAGTATAAAAAAGCACCTCCGGCCGCCGGATTTCCGGTAAAGAACCTGGATCTGGTTGCCATTGCCCAAAATGTGGGCCGACCCGGTCGGGCCAACTGCGGTTCGAACTGTCATTTTCGCGGCGGCGGCGGCGATGCGGTCAAGCACGGCGACATGAGCTCCATGCTGGCCAAGCCGGCCAAGGATCATGATGTGCACATGGGGGTTGACGATGGCGGATTGGATTTCAGGTGCCAGGACTGCCACAAGACCCGCAATCACATGATTTCCGGGCGCAGCATATCCGTGCCGGCGGTGGAAGGGGATCTTTCCTGCCAATACTGTCACACGGACAAACCCCATATCGGCAGCGAACTGATCGATCACCATTTAAATAAACACAGCAAGCATGTGGCCTGCCAGACCTGCCACATTCCGGTTTACTCCAAGAGCAACCCGACCAAAATCTTCTGGGACTGGTCCACGGCCGGCCAGGATTGCCAGCTGCCCAAAGACAAGTACGGCAAGCCGACCTATGCCAAAAAGAAAGGGACTTTTAAATGGAAAGAAGCCGTCAAACCGACCTACCGGTGGTACAACGGGACCGTCAAGCGCTACCTTCTCGGCGATCGCATCAATGAAAACGGCATAACGGAGTTAACCAAACCCGTGGGTGATATCAATGACCCGGCCTCCCGGATATATCCCTTCAAGGTCCATAAGGGAAAACAGATCAGCGATGCCGTCTATAAATACCTGATTGCCCCCAAGCTGTGGGAAGGCTACTGGAAACACTGGGATTGGGACAAGGCCTCGCGGGACGGTATGAAGTCTGCCGGCCTGGCCTACAGCGGTAAATATGAGTTTGTGGAAACCTCCATGTACTGGGGCCTGACCCATGAAGTCGTTCCCAAGGAACAGGCATTGTCCTGCTCCGAATGCCATGCCTCCCTGGCCCAGGCACCCTATTGCGGGAGATGCCACCAGGAAAGGCCGGATGTGAGTTTCAAGGATTTGGTTCACAAAGGTGTTGACTTTAAATCTCTGGCCGAAAGGGGCCGGGATGTGGAGGAATTGATCGGCAAAACCAATTACATCGATTACAAAGCCCTGGGCTACGAGGGTGACCCCATCGAAACCGGCGCCCGGTTCGACAAGCTCGGGCTTGGCGTTGCCCATGTTGGAAAGACGAATGTCAAGGGAATGTCGAATGACGAATGAGGATTTTCGAATGCGGAAGTGGGAATGCGGAATGTTTTGGAATGCGGAAGTGGGAATGCGGAATGCGGAATTAATGTATTCTGTCGATTTTAAAATCAGCGTCGCCGCTGGCTTAAAAAGTGGCCAGTCTAATTGAAAAAGAAACTTAACGGTATAGACAGTCCATTTTTTGACAGGATCAACAGGATGGACAGGATAGAGAAATACGAGTCCAAAATGAATCCTGATAATCCTGTAAATCCTGTCTAAATAAATGTAGTTTCATATACTGAAGAAGGAGGAAAAAATGTATAAAAAAATTAGTTCTATTTTAATCATTATGATTTTTCTGTTCGCTTCCATCGCGATTGTCATGGCGGCCGGCAAAGGCAACGCCCGTAAGGGAAAGTATCTTTTCCGTAAAAACTGTCGCACCTGCCACTGTGAAGACGGCACAGCCAAACCCATCAGTCCCATTGATAAAACCCAGGCCCAGTGGGAGGAAGTGTTTAAAAACATCGACAAACTGCAATGCAGCAAGGAATGGGCCAAACTGTCGGAAAAAGACCGAACCGATATGTACGCCCATCTGTGGGGGCATGCCTTTGATTCGCCGTCCCCGGCCAAATGCAAATAGCGCGTTGCGGGTTACGAGTTGCGGGTTACGAGTTGCGTGTTACGGATTGCGTGTTACGAGTTGCGGGGTGCGGGGAATCGGCATAGCGCATAGAGCATAGCGCAAGGCGTAGAGCGCACAGAACGCTATGCCCTATGCGCCATGCGCTATGCATTCGGCGACAAGTGACCAGTAGTCAGAAACCAATATTTGGAGAAT
>JAIVWA010000718.1:0-2299 GCA_049190255.1 Gammaproteobacteria bacterium
GGTAATCAACCAATTAACCTATCCAACTATTCAACCCCTCAACCTAATTACCCAATCCATTTTGGCATTACAATATGTTTTTCAGATTGTTTTGACCGTATTCTTGAAAAAAATCTGGACAACTGCGGTAACCCCTACCAGTAAAGGAACAGAAAGACAGCCGGCAGAGAAACGCAGGAAAATCGGAATGTGCTTGACAGAAGATGAGGAATTATCTATGTTGGATGCGGTTTAATTTTTTAAATTCAAACAACTAGCTGAATGAGAATTTTTTAATGATTATTGGGATTTAACCTTTGGCAACCCGCAAATATAAAGACGGTTAACAACGAAAGGAGGATGTAATGAAAGACAAAAGAACCCTTCACCCGGCCATTTACGATCTTAAGGTCGATATGGATAAGGGGAAGATCACACGCCGCGATTTTCTAAGATATTCTACCTTGTTGGGAATGTCTGCATTTGCGGCCAGTCAAATGGCAGGACTGGGCCTGGCCAAAAAAGCCTTCGCCGCGACACCTAAACGCGGTGGCGTATTGAAGGTCGTCGGGCAGGTCCAGAAAATCACCCATCCGGCCCAGTTTTCATGGGTCGCCCCGTCAAATATAGGACGCCAGGTCGCCGAATACCTCTCCTTTACCGATGGCAAAAACATCACCCATCCCTATCTGCTGAAAAACTGGGTGGTCAGTGACGATCTGAAGACCTGGACCTTAAATCTCCGTCAGGGTATCAAGTGGAACAACGGGGATACGTTTACATCCGATGACGTGATCTTCACGTTCAACCAGTGGATGAACAAGGACGTGGGCTCCTCCATGCTGGGACTGGTGGGAGAATACATGGATCTTTCGGGGGTGGAAAAAGTAGATCAATATCAGGTTAAACTCCACCTGAAGCAAGCGGAAATCGCCGTTCCCGAGCACCTTTTCCACTATCCGGCCCTCATCTTGAACGCCAAGACCTTTGACGGCGACTTTATCAAAAAACCGGTTGGGACCGGACCTTACACCCTCGAAAGCTACCGGCCGGGTGAACGCGCCGTGCTCAAGGCCCGCAAAGACTACTGGCAGAAGGGAACCGACGGTCAACCCCTGCCGTACATGGACGGCATCGAATTTATCGACATGGGTACCGAGATGGCCCCCCAGATTGCGGCCTTAAAGGCCGGTGAAGTCGATTATCTCGATCTCGGAGATGTCGGCGGCGTAGATGTATTAGGGGCCTTAAAGAATGATCCCAACATTCAGATCATACCGGTTACGAGCGCCTCCACCCGGGTGCTCCGGATGCGGGTGGATATGAAGCCCTGGGACAATAATGATGTGCGGACGGCTTTAAAGATTTGCCAGCACCACGAAAAAATCCTGTCGCTGGCTTATATGAATGAGGGGCTGCAGGGACAGGACTTTCACGTCTATCAGCTTCATCCCGAATACTGCGAAAAACCGATACCCAAGTACGATCCCCAGCGGGCCAAACAGCTCTTAAAAGATGCCGGTTACCCCAATGGTCTCGATGTCAATCTGGCCGTGGGGACCTGGCCGGAGGTGGTGCGCTATGCCGAAATCCTCAAGCAGGATGCTGCACCGGCCGGTTTCAGGATCAACATCCAGACCATGCCCACCAGCCAGTACTGGGAGAAATGGACCGAGGTCGATCTGGGTATCACCCCCTGGATGCACCGACCCATCGGCACCATGGTGCTGAACCTGGCCTACATCGCCGACGATGCCGGCAAACCGGTGCCCTGGAATGAAACCCGCTGGTCGGACCCTGAATTCTCCAAGCTGCTCAAGGAAGCCAATGGAATCCTGAATGTTGACGAACGCCGCAAAATCTTCTGCAAACTGGAGGATATCCAGCAAAGCCGCGGCTCCATCGGCATCCCCTTCTGGCGCAACGCGTGGTATATCATGCGCAAAAAGGTCAAAAATGTGACCGCTGTTCCACCCATATACATGACTCTCAACGAAGCGTGGCTCGCATAATTGAAAACTATTCAGATGGCTCAGGCGTTCTAAACGCCTGAGCCTGTTTAGTACCTTAGAAATTATATTAGTGCATTTTATGGCAAGATCTTTTTGTGGAAAAATCAAGTTATCCAAAGAAATGCCTAAAATGCCTAAATTGCACTAAAATGCCTAAAATTGAGGTATTCTATCGATTTTATTAAAAGAAAAAAGCAAGGTACGCTACTATATTCACTTACTGATTTCTGGTTTTGCATGCTGAAAATACCAGGCGTTTATAATAAAGACGGAGCGAAGCGACACCACAATTTTAGGCATTTTAGGCA
>JAIVWA010000719.1:0-1348 GCA_049190255.1 Gammaproteobacteria bacterium
CTGGAGGGAATCGTATTTGGACTCACCTTTGTCTTTAACCAACAGGGCCATGGCTGCATGCACGCCGGACGAGGCCATATAAGAAATCGTCAGCCGATCACGTACGGAAGCCGTCGAGATGACCTCAAATCGCGCGCGACGGTTATACTCCAGGGCTGCTGCCACCAGAATCGTCGTTATTGATATCGTTATCAGCAGGGCAATTCCCCGGTTGTTCGTCAATATTTTGATCATTCTCAGCATATTCAGTGTTATGTCCCAGGCATGGGTTTCAGGTGTCAGGTTTCAGGCTGGCTCTCGCGTTTTCACTACTGGGCACCTCGTATGAAACATTCATTAACATCAATCAAACCAAATTTATCCTATTTTCTGGCGTTGGACTGCCAACCGGATCGTGGTTTCGAAATCGTATGATGTGGTTTCGTTGCCGACTTCCAGCTGAATTCTGACGGCTGCCGGTGTTGCGTATCCATACTCGTCCGAATCGGAATCCCACTCATCTGATTCAGAATCTTCGGCGTCTATATACTTAAGTACTAATGATTTTAGATATATACACAATACTGGGTCTCCCCCTTTTTCTTCAAAGGGCGGATACGGATACAGGTGATCCGCGCGTTTCAGCACCAGTTGACCGTCATTTTTGGCCTGGACGTAATAAATAATTTCAGCAATTCCATCCCGTTTGTTTTTGTCCAGGGGAATATGGGCACTGCTGGTGAATCTAATTGTAGCAAAACTTGTGCCACCAACATCTGCGGTGGAACCCACAATGCGATAGGGGTCGGGTGGATCATCAAAATCGGGTGGTTTGTAAAGGGGCGACTGCTGGACATACAAGGCTTCAAGGTCGCGGGTCATACGATTCAGGCAATTTTTAGCCATTTCAAAATATTGGCTGCTGTTTTTCAGGGTGTCAGTGGTGGAAAAAACGGCGTTGAAAGAGGCCATTATGGTGGTCATCACGATTCCCAGAATCAAAAAAGAAAGCAGGATTTCCAGCAAGGTGAAGCCACGCGTCCTTTCGGGTTTCATACTACCATATATTGCTGGCTCATAGATCATAAGCTCGCTACCAAGGGGTATAAGGTTTCAGGTGTCAGGTGTCAGGATACAGGGCTCAAGGCGCACGGCCCAGGGCTCACGGTCGTTTAAATAAAATCAGACAATTATCCTTATTTAAATCCGAAATCCCAAATCCCAAATCCGAAATCGAAAGGATCCCAAATCCGAAATCCGAAATCGGAAGAATCCCAAATCTGAAATCGAGAGCCTCTGTCTTCTTTTTTTCTTTCCGCATTCCGCATTCCCGCCGGGGCGTAGGCCCCTATGGGCCGGAGGCCGCCTT
>JAIVWA010000719.1:1358-2299 GCA_049190255.1 Gammaproteobacteria bacterium
CGAGAGCCTCTGTCTTCTTTTTCTTTCCACATTTCGCATTCCGCCTTCCCACCGGGGCGTAGGCATAGGCCCCTATGGGCCGGAGGCCGCATTCGAAACTCTGTCTTCTTTTTTTCTTTCCGCCTTCCCGCCGGGGCGTAGGCGTAGGCCCCTATGGGCCGGAGGCCGCATTCCGCCTTCCCACCGGGGCGTAGGCATAGGCCCCTATGGGCCGGAGGCCGCATTCGAACATCATTCCCGCATTAATCGGTAAGTTCTGACACTGTAGACGTATTCGTTATAGGATACCGTCAAATCAATCCGTTTCAAATCATCTGCAACTTCACCCAGCGCCTCTGAAGATACCTCCTCTACGGCAACGCTCCAGCTGTAACCGGGAAACTTTTCCCCTAAGTCCCCCGAGTCTCCTGCAATTATTTCAGATGAACCGGTCGCCAGTTGTGCCAGTTTGCCCTGGGCCAGCATGGGGGCCTGGGTGTAGAACCTGTTGGCGGTGTTCATGGCCAGCGTCTGGGCATGCATCCGGTATACGCTGACCAGGACAATGGCCATGATGGCCATCGCCACCATAACCTCGAGCAGGGTGAAACCTGTAGCTCGTCGCTCGATGCTCGATACTCGATGCTCGATACTCGATACTCGATGCTGATTGCTCGATTCTGGATACTCGATTCTGGATACTCGATTCTGGATACTGGTTACCAGTTTCTTGCTGCTATATATTGTTAACTCATAAATCATAGCTAAATACCTGGTATAAGGTTTCAGTTGTCAGAATACAGGGCTAAAGGCTTACGGCCGAAGATATAAAATCAGACTATTAACCTTATTCAAATCCGAAATCCCAAATCCCAAATCCGAAATCGGATGAATCCCAAATCAAAAATCCTAAATCCGCAATCAAGAGCCTCTGACCTCTGTTTTCTGTCATTTGTCCTCTG
>JAIVWA010000720.1:0-2289 GCA_049190255.1 Gammaproteobacteria bacterium
GGCGCTCACGGGGAACTCGTCTGGTTTATGGTAACTAAAAAAATGTCTAATGAAAGAAATTGAATCCGACAAGCTGTCTTTTTCCGCGGCTGCAAAAACGGGCCTGGTTGCCTTCCTGCTGGCAACTATACTTATCGTTGTTGATGGGTGGCTGGCCGTTATTCCTTTAGCCGGATTTCTTTTGCTTTGTCTGGCCGCTCCCTTTTTCCCCCGGTTCGGATTTTTTCTCCCCGTTATCAGCCGGGGATCATCAGGGAAAAAGGCGGTGGCCATCACCTTCGATGACGGGCCGGATCCTTTAACCGCTCCGCCGTTACTCAAATTGCTTTCAAAACATCGGGTTAAGGCAACCTTTTTTGTTACCGGAGAAAAGGCGGCCGCGCATCCGGAAACTATAAAAGATATGTTGCGCCACGGGCATTCGGTCGGCAATCACTCTTATCAACATAGTTACCGGATGCTTTTCAAATCCTGCCCGTCCATTGTGGCGGATATAGAAGCCACCCAAAATGTGCTGCGTGATCTCGGGATAAGACCGCTGGCCTTTCGACCGCCGGCAGGCATCACCAGTCCCGGATTGGGGTCGGCCCTTTTGAAAACCGGCATGTATCTGGTCAATTTCAGCTGCCGCCCCCTGGATGGCGGCAACCGGCGTATCGGCAATATTGCCGACAGCATTTTAAAGCGCATCCGTCCCGATGACATAATTTTGCTCCACGACAGCCGACCCCCTGATGAGGATTTAATTCCTGACTGGTTAAAAGAGGTGGATCGCCTTCTTTCGGGTTTGAAGACCAAAGGTCTTGCGGTTATTCCACTGTCCGAGATTATCGGCAAGCCGGTTATGATATCAGCTGATAGTCTAAGAGCAGACCTCGTTGAATAGTTTACTGGTTGAATGGTTGATTAGAGTCTTAGATGTGAATTCTTTGCATTTTGTGCAAAAACATTTTCGCCACCAAGACACCAAAGCACAAAGATTAAATTTTACAAACAGTTTTGCTTTGTGTCTTTGGGCCTTGGTGGCCATTTTTCCGGTTTATCCGGGTTAGGTTAAAAAGGAAAAGGAAACCCAACATGCCGATATATGAATTTAGGTGTTTGAAATGCAATGACTGTTTTGAATTTTTGTTAAGAAACCAGGAAGAGCAGATAGAACTCAGATGTCCCAAATGCAAATCCGAAGAGTTTGAACGCGTAATGAGTGTTTCGTGCCATTCCATGGGTGACGCTTCCCCAAAAGGAGAATCTGCCCAATCGCAAACCCGATCCTGTCCGAGCGGAACCTGCACGACTTACGACATCCCCGGGCACAGCCAAGTACCTTAGCAATTATTTTTGTGTATTTGACGGCAAAATTTCTTCGTATTAGCAGCTTACCGGATTCATGGTAGTGGAATGGTGGAATAGTGGAATAATGAAACAGATACACATTCAAGAAAAACATCAGTTCAAAAAGCTGTTTAAACAGGAACATATCGACAATTTCGAAGCGCGGTTCAAAGTTTTAGAGGCTTTCTTGCAAACGGAAAAGCACGTTACCGTCGAGGAGGTAGTTCAGCTGCTTGAAAAAAACGGCTGGGAACTGGAACCGGAATTCGTCCGCGAAACACTTCAATTAATGTGTCGATTCGGGTTTGCCCACCAAAGCCGTTTTGATAATGGTGTGATTCGCTATGAACACCGGCACCTGGGTCAACACCATGATCACATGATCTGCACGAAATGCCGAAAAATTCTGGAATTCGAAGAAGAACAGATCGAGCAATTGCAGATTAAGATCGCTGCAGCCAATGGGTTTCACCTGCTGCAACATCGGTTGGAAATTTACGGAATCTGCAACGACTGCCTCCAAGACCAGATACAGCTAATGCCGCTGACTGTGGCCAAACCGGGGCAACGACTCGTCATCAGAGAAACCAGGGGTGGCGCAGGCTTTAAAATGAGGCTGTTGACCATGGGTTTGCGAAAGGGCGATCGAATTGAAGTAATTACCAATAACGGCTACGGACAGCTGGCCATCGCAGCTGATTTAAAACGCTATGTGCTGGGACGGGGCCTGGCTGAAAAAATAATGGTCGAACAAGACCATCGATAGGGTGTCCTTTAATACCAAATATACAATGCGTGAATTGTTTCAGAGTTATTCCTATTCCCAAATGAAGTTTATTAAATCCCAAATTACAAAACTCAAATTCCAAACAAATTCCAAAATACAATGACTCAAATTCCAAACTTGTTTGAATCATTGGAAATTCGAATTTGGATATTGTTTGTTATTTGTTATTT
>JAIVWA010000721.1:0-2286 GCA_049190255.1 Gammaproteobacteria bacterium
GCATCAAGGTGTCGATTCGGTTTACAAGCGGAGCGTACGCATCGTGGCTAAAAGCCACTCCCACTCTTAATTAACCAAAACAGCCAAATCGAGTTGATTCATTGTATTCTGAGATTTGTTTTGGAATTGAGTTTTGGAATTTGGGATTTATTTGATATTTGGAATTTGAAATTTGGAATTTAACCAATTTCATTTTGGAAACAAAAATACGACTATATCAATACGCGTTTTGTAAATTACATGTGGGACCTAACACTAGCCTTTATCCAGCACCCGGCGGACGATAGTGGCCAACTGCTCAGCAACAATCGGTTTCATTACCAGGGCCCGGACTCCCAACGCTTCGACTTTACCCTCCGAAATCTTTTTGCTGTATCCCGTACAGAGAATGATCGGAATATTAGTGCGAATTTTTAAAATTTCCCGGGCTAAATCATCACCTGTCATCTTGGGCATGGTCATATCGGTTATCACGAGATCAAACTTTTCTGATTTAACCTTGAACAGCTCCAGGGCTTCCAGGCTGCTGGTCCTGGCTTCGACTTTATATCCCAAGGGCTCCAGTATCTGTTTACCGATATGCGCCAGGGACGGCTCATCATCCACGAAAAGAATTCGCTCATTGCCGATCGGAAGCGGCAAAACCGCGTCAGTTTTTCGGATTGCTGTTTTCTCTATGGCCGGGAAATATATTTCAAAAGAAGTCCCTTTCCCCGGTTCACTATGAACGATAACCTCACCGCCATGGCTCTTTACGATGCCATGTACCACCGATAGCCCCATTCCGGTGCCCTCCCCTTTTTCCTTGGTAGTAAAAAAGGGATCGTATATCCGGTTTAACACCTCTGAAGTCATTCCATGTCCCGTATCAACCACAGAAAGTTGAATGTACGGTCCGGGATGCAACCCGGAGTGTCCGCCGGCAAAGTCGCTTTCAATTTCAACATCCACCAGGCTTACCCTCAACGTACCGCCCGCTGCCTGCATGGCATGGCTGGCATTGGTGCAAAGATTCATTACAACCTGATGCATTTGGGTGAGATCAGCCAAAACAGCCGAATGACTCTCGACGGTCTGGTGAATCTCAATAGTCGTGGGCAACGAAGCCCTTATCAATTTTAATGCCTCATTGACCGCAATTTTTATCTGGACCGGCTTCAGTTCTTGCTCGGCCTGACGGCTGAAGGTAAGAATTTGTTTGACCAGATCTTTGGCCCTGGCCCCGGCGTTGAGCACTTCCTTTAAATTGTGCTGGAGTAAGGAATCCTTTTCAACATCATTTAAAGCGATCTCGGTATAGCCAATCACGGCAGAAAGAATGTTGTTGAAATCATGGGCAATCCCGCCGGCCAGGGTGCCGATGGCCTCCATTCGCTGGGCTTGTTGAAGCTGGCTTTGAAGCCGCTTTTGCTCACTGATATCCCGCAAATTGATAATGCTGCCGATTGGATTGGATTGCCGGTCATGGTAGATGGCACCCGATATGATGACAGGAATAATCTGGCCGTCTTTGGTGTAGCGGCAGGTTTCAGTCGCCGATACGCTTTTTCCGGCCAGGACCGTTTCAATCATCGTCCGGGTTTCAGGCCAGTTCTTTTCAGGTACAAACTGATCCATCTTTTTGCCCAGTTGCTCTTCTAACGTCCAGCCGAAGACCCTGGTGAAGGCCGGGTTAAAAAACACCACTTGGCCATCCATGTCATAGAGGATAAACGGATCCGGATTGGCTTCGAGCGCCGTGCGAAAGCGCTCCTCACTGTCTTGCAGATCAGCTTCGGCTTGTTTGCGTTCGGTAATATCCAGGGCGGTAAATGTCACGCCGGCTGAAAGATCTGAAGGGTCGAGGGGGGCGGAACTGAGTAAAACGTCTAAATTTGTGCCGTCTTTGCGCTTCCAGCGCGTTTCGACGGTCCCTGTCCCTTGCTTCCGGATCTGGCTATATTTCTCTTTTCCAACCCATTTGAATTCTTCCAGGTCGATGTAAAGCATTTCTGCATTCTGCTCCAGCAGTTCTTCCAGAGAATACCCGAGCATGCCACACAGCCTTTCATTGGCCCGAATAATTACCCGGTCAACAACCATACCAATACCTACCGGTGCAGCGCGAAAAATACTTTGCAACGCAGCTTCGCTTTCCCGCACCGATTCTTCTGTCCGCTGGTTCCGCTCCTTATCAAGGCGATTTTTATCCGAGGCTTTCATTCTTGACATCATATTCCTTTGTTCCAAGTAGTGATAGGGGCCCCCCTAATTGAGCGAAAAACGTTCAATTAGGTGTTAATTGTT
>JAIVWA010000722.1:0-2271 GCA_049190255.1 Gammaproteobacteria bacterium
ATTTTATGAAAATAGAAACTCACGCTAAGTTGTCATTTCATTGGTCTGATTTCTGGCCTCCCATACTGCCAGCGTCAACGACTTATACAAAAGACGGAGCGAAGCGACACCATAATTTTAGGCATTTTAGGCACTTTAGTGCATTTTAGGCATTCTGTTTTTAGGCATTTTCCGGCTTGTCCGGGTTAGGAAATAGGATGAAAAAAACAAATCAAACACGAAAATACTACAAAGTGCTGACCATTGCCGGTTCCGATTCCGGTGGCGGGGCCGGTATTCAAGCGGATATAAAAACCATTTCGGCCATCGGATGTTACGGGATGTCGGTTATCACAGCCCTGACGGCCCAGAATACCCGGGGGGTTACCGCCATACATGCCCTGCCCCCGTCATTTGTGGTCGAGCAAATGGCTGCCGTATTTACGGATATCGGCGCCGATGCCGTCAAAATCGGCATGCTGTATTCAGCCGAACTGATCGAAGCGGTCACCGAGGCGTTAAATAAGCATCACGCTCGAAATATTGTGCTGGATCCGGTCATGGTTGCACAAAGCGGGGATAAGCTTTTGCAGGACGATGCCATCCAGGCCATCAAAGACCATCTAATGCCGCTGGCGGATGTCGTCACACCAAACCTTCCGGAAGCCGAAGTCTTGCTGGCGCAGAAAATAGAAAGCATCGAGGATATGCAACGGGCCGCCAGAGCACTGGCCCAATTTGGCAGCCGCAGTATTCTAATCAAGGGGGGACATCTGGAAGAAAGCAAAAGCACGGATCTGCTTTATCTCACCGAGGAGGATCGCTTTGTGGTGCTGGAAGCTGAACGAATTGAAAGCCGCAATAATCATGGGACCGGCTGCACGCTCTCTTCCGCCATCGCCGCCTATTTGTCCAGGGGAAACCGTACTGAAGATGCGGTTAGAAAAGCCAAGACCTATATCCAAAATGCCATTCGAGCAGGTGCGCAATATAAAATCGGCCACGGTCACGGGCCGGTACATCATTTTTTTGAATTCTGGGAGTAGGCTATTTTTATGAATGTGGAATTCGGAATGCGGAATGCGGAAAAGGAATGGTTGAATGTCTGATTGTCATATTTTCCGCATTCCGCATTCCCACTTCCGCATTCTTTGTTGCCTGACACCTGAAACCAATCGATTGCGTTGGAATCGTACCACTAAACTATCAAACTGTAATATACAGATGTCCCCACGGCCCAGATGAGCACTGCCAGGGTTGCCATGGCACAAAGACCGGCAAGGGTCTTGTGAAGTAAATTCTCCCTTTTTTTCTCCTGGTATCCCAACAGGTAGCCAAAAATAATTCCGGCCAGAATCCCACCGCCGTGACCCCAGTTGTTTATTCCAGGAACGACCAAACCGAAAATAAAAAGAAAAACAACCCACCCGAAAACCTGGCGGTACAGGTTCCTGCCATATATCCCGCCGCGACTCTTGCCATAATACAGTAAAGCTCCCACCAGTCCGCAGACAGATGCCGATGCGCCGATGGTAAATGTGATGCCGGCCAGATATGATATCCAGAATCCGATTATGCCGCTAACGGTATAAATAACGAACATGCGATAGACACCGAACTCACGATTTACCACCGTGGCCAGCTGCCGCAAAGCTGCCATATTGAAAAAAATGTGTAAGATTCCTCCGTGCAGAAAGCTCGCTGAGACGAGGGTCCACAGACGGTGATACTTGTCGATGGGCACTGTGCCGGTCGCCCCCAATATGAATAGACTTGTATCCGAAGGCGACAGGAAGGTGAGCGGATTCATAGATAGTCCGGTCGCCCGGGGATTAAACAATATGGAAATGAGATACATACCCACATTAACTGCGATGATAACCTTTACGAACTGATCTGAATCCCTGAGTCCCCGGGTCCAGATGTTGTTCTTCCACCAGGAGCTCGGCTTTTTCGTACCACAGTAAGGACATTTTGACTCGGATGCGCTGATGAGCTTTTTGCAATTGGGACAGAGAATCGATTGTCTTTGAGGATTCGCCATGGCTTCAAGGATAAGTTAGGGGGTTCGCCCCATAAGCGCTAAGTTGTTTTGTAAACATTCACAGGTTACATTTATGCCGTACAGGGTTGGTTTCAAAGATGAACACCCGCCTGCCATGCATAGTGCGATGGGTTGGTGTAAACATGGATATATAAATCATATGGTTAAATTGGCCCCACACCGGTTTCAAGGCATTGCGGGCAGGTCCAACATCGAACGTCCAACGTCGAACACTGAAAGGATGTTCG
>JAIVWA010000723.1:0-2271 GCA_049190255.1 Gammaproteobacteria bacterium
ACGTTCAGGGTTGCCTTAGCAGGTTCTCAAAATTTCAGTGATTACCCGCTTATAGGGGGATCCAACGTTGCTTCCGGTCAGCAGACACAAAGGGCTGGAAGCAGCGCTACTTTGAAAAGGTTTAGATTTGACCGAATCCTTGAACCTTGAACCTCTTGTATGAAACTACATTAAAAGCGAACCGCAGAACCGCAGAATGTCGAATGTCGAATGTCGAAGGGTGGAATCGCTGCGCTCAGGCTATTTTATAAATCGATAGGATTCCTTAAATATTCAATTTTCAATCTTCAATATTCAATTGATCAGGGGAGATTCCCATGGCACTTACAACCTATTGGGCGGATGATTACATTGAAAACAGACGCCTTGCCAGAGAAGCGCTGAGCCAAATCAGGCCGGGACAGCGGGTCTTTATCGGCTCTTCCTGCGGTGAACCGCAGCATCTGGTCCGTGAGCTTTCCGAGCTTTCAGGTCAATTCAAGGATATCGAGATCATCCGGCTGCTGACCCTGGAAACCACCCCGCTGAGCTTGATTGCCAATAAAACCAAAGACCACAGCCTCAACCTTCGATCCTTTTACCTGGGTTCCGCCAAGGCCAAGGGAATTGCGCGCAATATGCGCTTTATCACGCCCATCAACATGTCGGCCATTCCACGCCTTTTTAAAAGCCGCCTGCTGCCGATTCATGTGGCCCTGATCCAGGTTTCACCGCCGGATGATTTTGGCTGGATGAGCCTGGGGGTTTCGGTTGATATAACTCTGGCGGCGGCGCAATCCGCCGACCTGGTAATTGCCCAGGTCAACGCCAACATGCCCCGGGTACTGGGACGAAGTTTCCTGCACGTCAACGAAGTTGATTTTTTCGTGGAATATGACGAACCCCTGCTGACGATCGGTGAGAATCCGGAACTGCCGGCCGCCAACGACATCGGCCGGTTGATTGCCAGACGGCTGATCGATGACGGATCAACCCTGGCCATCGGCCTGGGCACGACATCGGAGGCCGTCATGCTGGCATTGTCGGATAGAAACGATCTTGGCATTCACACCATGTATATGACCAACGAAATCATGCACCTGTTTTCCAAAGGGGTGATTACCAACCGCAAAAAGGGGTTCAATGAGGGCAAGATGGTCGCCAACAGCGCCATCGGTTCCGAGGACCTGTATGAATTCTTGAATGATAACCCCGCTGTTGAGTTCCATCCTTCCGATTATGTTTGTGATCCGGGAATCATTGCCCGGCATCATAAAATGGTTGCCATGAGCGTTGCCATGTCCATTGATTTGACCGGTCAGGTGGCGGCCGATGCCATGCCCCAAACCCATTTTTCAGGGGTGACCGGCATCTCGGATTTTATGCGCGGCGCGGTCCAGTCCGCGGGCGGGAAGTCAATTTTAATGTTGCCGTCGACGGCCATGCAGGGCAAAAAAAGTCGGGTCGTTCCCTTTTTAAATGACACAGCGGTTGCCGCTCCCCGAGGGGATGTTCACTATGTCGTCACGGAATACGGGGCGGTCAATCTGTTTGGGAAAAGTTTCCAGGAGCGGGCCATGGCCATGATCAGTATCGCCCATCCTGATTTTCGTGATGAGCTCTTTTTTGAAGCCAAAAAGATGGGGCTTCTCAGTGCCGACCGGACCTTGCATGAGTCACTGCATGGTGTTTATCCGATCCATCTGGAAGAAACCCTTGAAATTGACGGGGAGCAGATTACGGTGCGGCCGGTCAAGCCGGTTGATGAAAGAAGAATTCAAGAACACTTTTACAACCTGGACAAAGATGATGTCGTCGCGCGGTTTTTTCACGAGAAAACCACTTTTTTAAAAGAAGAGGTTGAAGGTGTTTCTCAGATCGATTATGTAAAAGATTTAACCATGGTGGTGATTGTCGGCGAATTCGGCTTCGGCCGGGTGGTGGGCATCGGGGAATATCTGATCGATCCGGCCACCAATGTTGCCGAAGTCGCCTTTTCCATCAGCAGAGAGTATCAGAAAAAAGGGATGGGCAAAATCCTTATAAAAAAGCTTGCCTCAGCGGCAATGGAAAACGACATCTCCGGGCTGGTGGCTTACACCTCGCCCAACAACCGCGGAATGATCAAGCTGTTTAATCAACTGTCCTACAAAGTGAGTACCTTTTTTGACGGCGATATGTTGACGCTGAGTTGTAAGTTTGATGAACCGCTGTAGGCGGGTTGCGGGTCTTTCGAATGTGGAATGCGGAATGCGGAATGCGGAATTGAGGAATTCTATCGGTTTTATAAGT
>JAIVWA010000724.1:0-2267 GCA_049190255.1 Gammaproteobacteria bacterium
ATTACAATGTCGCCGTCCTGTATGCCCTGCAAAACAACGTGTCCGAATCCCTGGCGTGGCTGAATAAAGCCATCGCCAAAGGCTACGACAACTGGGATCTTATCAAAACGGATAAGGATTTAGAGAATATCAGGAACTCGGAAGGCTACCGGGAACTGGTTAAAGGGCAATAAATAAAAGGTATAGGGTATAAGGTGTAAGGTTAAAGGTTCCAGCCGTCGTCACGCCGGGGCGTGACTATGGCTCGGCAGGCAAGGCGCATGGCGCAAGGCATCCAATAGCTCATAACCCAGCGCTCATAGCTCATAGTAAAACTGGCTTCATAATTGCCAAATTTTTTTCGAGGGCAAGGCGTCACGCGGATTGAAAGCGGAGCGTACACGTTAGTACGTGAGCATTTCAATTTGCGTGACAACGCAGCCACCGGAAAAAAGATGGTGATTAGGAAGCCGGTTTTTAGTACATTGCTTCGATTAAGTCCTTAAACGCCTCATTAACAAAATTCCGCTTGACCTTCATGGTGGGCGTCACTTCGCCGTCTTCTTCATAGAGCTTTTTCGGCAGGATGGTAAATTTTTTGACCTGCTCGACCCGGGACAGGGTTTCGTTGACGGCCCTCAACTCGGCATCGATCATTTTGTTGATCTCTTCATTGCAGGTCAGATCTTTATAGGTTGAAAACTGAATTTTGTGGTCCTGGGCATATTTAACCACATTGTCTTCATCGATCATAATCAGACAGGTGAGGTATTTGCGCCGGTCTCCGATAACCACGGCATCGTTGATGTAGAGACTGGCTTTGAGTTTGTTCTCAAGGTACTGGGGCGTTATGTTTTTGCCGCCGGCCGTGACGATGATATCTTTTTTGCGGTCGGTGATTTTCAGATAACCGTCTTCATCGATCTCACCCACATCTCCGGAATACAGCCAGCCGTCAACAATTGTCTCGGCCGTGGATTTCGGGTTTTTAAAATAGCCCTTGAAAACCCCCGGAGACTTGACCAGGATTTCGCCGTCATCGGCAATTTTTATCTCAACCCCTTCCAGCGGCACCCCCACCGTGCCGAATTTTACCCGGCCGATCCGGGATGTGGTGGTAACCCCCGTACCTTCGGTCTGGCCGTATCCTTCAATCAGGTTGACCCCGATCGATTGAAAAAAATAAAGGATATCCGGGGCAATCGGTGCGGCCCCGGAGTAAGCGATCCGGATGCGGTCAAAACCCATGCGTTCCTTGAGTTTTCGAAACACGATGAAGTGAGCAATCTTGTATAGGATTTCCAGGTAAAACGGCACCGGTTTGAAATCCATTTTCAGGCGCGCCCTTTTTTGGCCGATTTTAAAAGCGCTGAAAAAAACCAGCCGCTTGAACCAGGTGGCATCCGCCATCCGAATCATGATAGCGGAATAATATTTTTCCCAGATGCGCGGAACGGCATGGCCCACAGTAGGCGAAATTTCGATCATGTTGTCGACAACCGTATCAGGACTCTCGATGAAGTTTACGATATGCCCCACGGTAATATGGCCAAGGACCGTAAACAGCTGCTCAAAAATATGGCACAGGGGTAAAAAGGACATGATCTCGTCAGTTCCCACCATGGGATTATTCGAGGTAATGGCATGCCCCATCCACAGGCAGTTACTGTGGGTCAACATGGCGCCTTTGGGCGGACCGGTGGTTCCCGAAGTGTAGATCAGGGCCGAAAGGTCCTCGGGTTCGATTTCAGCTATCCGTTGGTCAAACATCCGGGGATTATCATCAAAAACCCTTCGCCCCATTTCCAGCAGCTCGTCAAAGGTCATAACCATCGGGTCTTTAAAATGGCGCAGCCCTTCGGTATCCCAGACAATAATTTTAATTAAATCCGGGGCCCTGTCTTTGAAGTGCAGCCATTTATCGAGCTGTTCTTCATTTTCAACGAAAAAGAATTTGGATTCGGAATTTGTGACCACATATTCGACCTGGGCCCAGGCATTGGTGGCATAAACGCCGGTGGCGGCCGCCCCGCAGCATTGAATCCCCATATCGGCAAACACCCACTCCGGGCAGTTGTCGCCGATAATCGCCGCACAGTCTCCCTTTTCAAGGCCCAGGGACATCAAGCCACAGGCCACGCTCCTGACTTTTTCGTAGTAGTCATTCCAGCTAATGTCGTGCCAGAGGCCGTACTCCTTTTTGCGCAGGGCCACTTTATCGCCCCATTTGGCCACCGCCTCCTTGAATCGGCCCGGGACTGTCTGATTTATATCGTTTGTCATTAAAA
>JAIVWA010000725.1:0-2266 GCA_049190255.1 Gammaproteobacteria bacterium
CCTGGGTGAGATTACGGCGATTGAATCGTTTGGCAGTCTGACCCAAACGGCGCAGTGGCTTAAACGTCAGCGTTTTAAGCAACCGGTGATAGTGTCCTATGGTCTGTTAATCGACCGCGGTCAAAAAGAATCCCTCGGCCAGGCTGTGCCCCATGAGGCCGAGTTTGACTATATCAGCGAGTATGGATATTTTGATTCCGCCACCGCCTGCGGAATCTGCGGGTTTCTGGACCGCTATGAAAAGGCCTGTCTGGTGCACATCAACCAGGATTTCAGAGGACAGTATGTGATACTTGTAGTTGAAAAGTTTTGAGCTTCAATGGCGGGATAAATCGGAAAAGGAAATAGATCGAGCATTTCACCCGATCCAATGGTTTCAGGTGTCGGGTGTCAGGTATATAGAGAATGGTAGAGGGTATAGGGTGTAAGGTATAGGGTAAAAGACTTAAAAAAATTCAGTATAAAAATAGACCTTATTCCTTCTACCTTAAACCCTATACCTTACACCTTATACCCGTTTCATTACACCTGACACCTAAGTATTTTACTTCACTGTCTTCAGCATCCGGTAAATCTGTTTTTCGCTTTCACCGCAAGCTCTCAAAATCTGTGCAATTTCAGGTAGATCAACCTTGGCTTTCTGGTTTTTTACAACCTTGGCGCATTCCAGGGCAAACATACGCCAGCTGTCGCCCGCGGCGGTCATTTTGTCCGAGGCTTCTTTCAAAACCGGCATGTCCAGGGTTTTGTGCGCCTCCTGTAAAAAGGCGGCATACATAAACCGGAATCCACCACCGCCGGTTCCGATTTCCTCCTGCATGCGCACGATGTTTCCCAGAAAATGCCGGGTATAGCGGTCGTTCTGTTCTCTTGACAGCCGTGCGACCCTACGGGCCAGATGATTGATCCCCTTTATCCCGATCCAGGGAAGGGGTGCATACAGCATCATGTGGACCGTCTTTTTGATCGATTGTTTAATGAGCCTTTTCAGATCAATGCGGCTGGGACTTTCAATCGGATAATGAACCAGACCTTTGGGGGCACTGAACCCTTTGGCAAAACGGGCTTTTTTTAAATCTGCTGTCTTTATTCTTTCGATATGATCAAAAACCGGGTCGCTTACCAGATATTCATCCCCTTCCTTCCCGATAATAATAATGTTGTGGGCATTAAACTGGAATCTCATTTCCGGCGGAAAATAGGTGGTAAAGTAGGCCGAGGTCTGAAGACCAACCAGTTGGCGCCGGGCTAGAAATTCATCCAGCTCAGCCATGGCCTGATCCTGGTCTTTATAGGTTTTGCGGAAGTATTCGACGCCGAGCTTTTGGGGGAATTTTTTTACGATATGGCCGGGAAACATGCGGTAGGAAACCAGGGGCATGTTGCCCATTTTGAGAAACGGCAGGTATGCAAAGCAGATGGCACCGGACAGGCCGAAAACCATGGGTTCGGATAATTCCAGTCCTTTATATTTTAGGAGGGTTGACATGACACCGGTTTCACAGTGGGCAAAATGCCGGTGTTCGAAATTACGGTTTGGATCCAAGTCAGATATTCTCCTTAAAATTTTTTAGATCGGCAGTATCCAGGTTAAAGAAATCCGCATATCTTTGAAGCATCTCATTATTTAACTTATTGAATACCTTTGGATTGAAATGGCGTTTGACTCGCCATTTGGTCAGGCTCATGCCGGCTGCCAGGGCAGGCAGATCCATAAAATATTTGTTCATATAATATTCGATGGGAGAGGTATTGCCTTTGATTACCCTGGATTTGGCTTCTTCTGCCAATTTTGCAAAATCGTCGACCACATCGCGCAGCACCACCTCTTCCACCTCCCAGCCGCTGGTAGGGATGGTGGTGTACTGACCATTTTCATCAACGGCATACATCGCTTTGGTTCCAAAGCCCTTGAAGGTTTTAATGTTATCCTGGGGCACTTCTTTGATTTTCATGGTGTTGCCTCGGCACAATGGCAGTATCTGTGGAGAGCCTTGAAGCTTTACAGTCTCTTCGAATTGCTGTAAAAAGCCCTTAATTCAGATATCGTTGATTGGTTGATCCGCCAGACTGAAGGCGGACTTGCAGTGAGGTTGATTGGTTAAGTGGTTGTAAATATGGATTTATCCCATATTTGCAAAATAATTGGACACTTCATGTTTCAACAATCGTAACATTCTGAAATTATGACTATAATTTACCTAATCAACCATTCAACCAGTAAACTATTCAACGAGGTCTGAAAATTATGGTATCGCTACGCTCT
>JAIVWA010000726.1:0-2261 GCA_049190255.1 Gammaproteobacteria bacterium
ATTTGACCGTCGGAATGCTCTGCGATGACCACAATGCTATTTTGCATTATCTGCTTCTCATTTTGGAATTGAAAAAACTTTTTTATCACGAAAGCACGAAATGACGAAGACACGAAAGAAAAGAAAAATTTCGTGCTTTCCGAATTTCGTGTTTTCGTGATTAATCCATTTTGGTTCTCCGCCTTCGGCGGATCCGGGTTAGGCTTGAATTCAAGGGTCCTTACCAATTAACGAATAACAGATAACGAATAACCCCCAACTTTATTTGGGATTCACAGTAAAGATTTTTCTCGAAAAATCGTCAATAAGCGGGCGGCTTTTTCCTGCAGAGATCCAGGTAAAACCATACCGGCTCGATTTTTCTGAGGATACACCACCTCCGCCAGAATTTCCATCTCCGGGAGTTTTGTGAGGTCGTTGATATAAATCTTTTCCAGTTCCTGTGAATTGGCTCTCAATAAATTTGAAAGCGATGGCCAGCGCGGGGTGTTGATGCCCGACTGGATGGTTATGACTGCCGGCAGTTTCAGTTCCACGGTGTCCCGGTTGCCGCCTTCGATTTCACGTTCGACGTAAATTGTTTTCCTATCAGGTGCAATCTTTTCAAAGATTACGGATGTCGCCCAGGGTAAGCTCAACCTGGCCGCCAGCATTGGACCGACTTGTCCCTGCATATCGTCTTCGGACATAGTGCCGGTCAGGATCAGGTCATACTTTTTCTTATGAGCAAACTCTGCTATCCATGAGGCTACCTGGAAGGGGCTCTGGTAGCCATCGGATGCCGTCTGGATGAAAGCGCCGGAATCAGCACCCATGCCGATGGCCCGCCTGACGACTTCATCACAGCGATCCGGTCCGACCGTGATAACATCGATGCGGGTGCCTGCTATTGATTCCTTTATCAACAAAGCCTCTTCAACCGCGAATTCATCCAGTCGATTCATTTTGAATTCAGTTATGGTATCCGCCTGGATCCACCCGCTATTGTCGTCGATTTTTATCGGACTGTCCGCTTCAGGGACTTGTTTAACGCAGACCAATATTTTCATAGGGTTATACCGGTTGTCATACAAATGCTCTAACTTTACAGATCACCCCAGAAAGTGTCAATAAAAAAAACGAACGTTCGCTCTTTTTTCTTGACTCCACCGCATCGGGAAGGTATATGGTGTCAGGAATTCGGAAGTTGGAATGCGGAATGCGGAAAAAAAGAAAGGGCGCAGTGCAAAACATAACGATAGATGGGACTGGGTGAAAAAGGGGTGCAAGACGTATGCACGCGATCTAATCTGACTCTTTTCGTCCTCGTCCTCGTGAATCAGAATTTTGGGGCAAGCGAGGGACGAGGACGACGACGAGGACGATGGGAACCAACTGACCCGTAACCCGTATCCGCCCCATCAGGTCTTTTCAATCCAAAATCCGAAATCCCAAATCCGCAATCGAAGGGCCCAGAACCCTGAACGGTTACGTATCAGATATTTTGTCGGGACACATTGCCATGAGTGAAATCTATTTTTTCAGACACGGCCAGGCCTCTTTTGGCGAAGAAAACTATGACCGCCTATCTCCGATCGGTGTCAGACAGGCCCAGGTATTGGCCCGTTATCTCGCAGATGCAGGTAAAGTATTCGATGCTGTTTATTATGGCGAAATGGAGCGTCAGCAGAAAACGGCCCGGGAATTTATTAACTATTACCGCCAAAATAAACTTCCTGTTCCCAGGCCTGAAATCTTCGATGCTTTTAACGAATACGATTCTTTTGCAGTCTGGCAGGCACTGATCCCTGAATTGATCGAGGAGAAACCTTCACTAACCAAAGAATTGGACAAACTGCCCGGAGACCAAAAAGCTTTTCAAAGGGTTTTCTCTCAGGTGATGGTTCGCTGGACCAAAGGTGAATACAGGGCCTCAGGCATCCCGCGATGGGATGACTTTGTCCGGCGTGTTAATTCGGGCATTGAAAAATTAGCGATCCATCACGGAGCCCAAAAGCGATTGGCGGTATTTACATCGGGCGGGCCGATTTCGGTGACGGTCAAAGAGGCTCTTGGTTTGTCCGACAAAATGGCCCTTGAGATTTCATGGCAGCTGATGAATGCTTCGATTACACGCATCAAATATAACAGCAAAGGAATAATGCTGGCGGGATTTAATGAGGTAACGCATTTGGAATTAGAGAGAGATGAAAGGCTGTTAACTTACCGGTAGATAGGAATGAATAATGATTAATGAATAATGAATAATGAATAATGAAGGA
>JAIVWA010000727.1:0-2263 GCA_049190255.1 Gammaproteobacteria bacterium
GAATTACCGGTCCACGCTTACCCTTACTGAAGTCGTATTCATCTCTCATACTTTTAATCCTCGTATTGTTTACGTTCACGTTTCGTTGCTTTGCGAGCGGATATTATATGTACAAACTGTGTACAAAGCAAGGGGCTTTTTGAAAAATTAATGGACATTTTAGAAAGGGTGGGCTGAGCTTGAAAGGCAAAAAGATCAATCGGCTTTTCAATACATTCCAGAAAGTGCGCGGATCGACAATTTTAATATCCTTGAATTTGCCAACCGACAGCAGATCTTTATCTCCGGTTATGACATATTGAACTTTTCCAGCAATAGCTGAGCCAAGGACCATTAAATCTTTTCAATCAAGTTGACTTCTCCTTTTATATCCCCTATATGTCTCAACTTGGTTGTGTCTTTTTTATAAGGAGCAGAAAAATGGTTAGAACGGAAATATCCCTTTTTATGAAGAATGTACCGGGGGAGCTCGGCAAACTGGCAACACTTTTTGGCAGTGAGGGAATAAATATCGATGCACTTACGATCCAGGACGCATCGGCCTATGTGCAGCAGCTTTTTAAAGCCAGGGGCAAATCTCTCAAACGCATTGCATCGGCCGCCAGTTACAATTCCATGCGCAAAGATTCGGTCGAGTTCGCACTGATTCGGATTCTGGTGAGTGATACGGACAAAGCCGTCGACCTGCTGTCGAAAAACGACTATATTTTTGATATTATGCCGGTGATTGCCCTTGAGATAGAGAACAAACCCGGCGAGATGGCTAAAGTTACCACCAAATTCGGGGAAGAGGGCATCAATATTAATTACGTATACGGCTCGGCTTCATCGTCCGATGAAAAGTATTTGTTTGTTTTCTGTCCGGAAGATATTGAGTTAGCAGCGAAGATCTTCGATTGATAACAGAGGATCTCGATTTCGGATTTGGGATTTCGAATTTCGGATTCATCCGATTTTGGATTTTAGATCTCGGATTTAAAAGCAAAGCGCATGGCGCATAGGGCATAGCGCAAAAAAAGCGTGTAGACGTCTGGAGCTGTGCCCCTTGGACCATTAATTATCGAGTATCGAGTGACCAGTAACCAGTATCCAGTATCGAGCATTAAACCCAATCAACTCAATCAACTATTTATGCTTTGTGCCCTGGGCCTTTTCTTTCTTTCCGCATTCCGCATTCCGACTTCCGCATTCAAATAATTCCCACTTCCTGTCTACGGCGTCCGCTTGTCCTTGAGTATCTGGTTGGAAATGACTATCCGTTGGATTTCTGACGTTCCCTCATAAATGGTAAACACCCGCGCATCCCGGTAATAGCGCTCGACCGGGTATTCCTTGGTAAAACCGTATCCGCCGTGAATCTGGATAGCTTTGGGCGTGATGCGATTGACCATTTCAGAGGCATATAGTTTGGCCATAGAGGCCTGCAGGGTGTAGTTTTCTCCATTATCCTTCATTTCGGCGGCCGACAACATCATCAGTCGGGCGGCTTCAATTTCCGTAGCCATATCGGCGATCATCCAACGCAGTCCTTGAAATTTGGATATGCTTTGACCGAACTGTTCTCGTTCCCGGGAATACTGCACGGCGGCATCAAAGGCCGCCTTGGCAACTCCCACGGATTGGGCGGCAATTCCGATCCGACCACCATCAAGACCTGTCATGGCGATCAGAAACCCATCGCCCTCATTTCCCAATCGATTGGCAGCCGGTATCCTGCAATCCTCTAAAATAAGGTCGGTTGTATCCGAAGCCCGCAATCCCATTTTATCTTCCAGGGGACCCGCTTTTAAACCCGGTGTCCCCTGTTCAATTAGAAAAGCGCTGATTCCCTTGTGACGCGCGGCTTCATCCGTTTTGGCGGTGACGATAATAATGCCGGCGTTTTTGCCGGTGGTCGTAAATCTTTTGGTGCCGTTCAAGACATAGCTGTCACCTTCTAAAACCGCTTTGGTGGTCTGTCTGGACGGATCAGAACCGGCATTGGGCTCCGTCAACGCAAAGGCTCCGATCATTTCTCCGGTAGCCATCTGCTTCAGATATTTTTCTTTCTGACCATCTGTCCCGTATCGTAATACACTTTCACAGACAATTGAATTGTGGACCGACATTACCACTGCTGTCGAAGCGCAGGCATAGGCCACTTCGGCCAGCGCCAGCACATAACTGACGGTGTCGGCGCCCGAACCGCCGTATTCGGGCGGGATCATCATTCCCATGAGGCCGAGTTCTCCCAACTTCTTCAGATTATCGGCCGGGAATTCCT
>JAIVWA010000728.1:0-2252 GCA_049190255.1 Gammaproteobacteria bacterium
CCCCGCCTCATCTGCCTGCCCTCTATCTTTCGATACGGGGCATACCTGTACGTCGACCCACGCTTTTGCCTCCGGCCTCCTTCAGATGCGCCTTGCGGCTAACACCCTTGCCATTGGCTACCCTTCGCCTCCATCAGGCTGGGTCTGGACTTTACCTGAAATATGTGTCACTATTCCAGATATCACCATTTAGCAGCCGGGCCTTGCCCGGCACACATCGGGATAGGAGCGACCCTCACAGGCCGCCCCTCCCACACCACGCAGCATACGGGTCCGTACTGCGCGATTCGGCTGATCCCAGGCAGGTTCAGATCCAGGGGAACAAAAGACACAGTGATGAAAAGTAGGCATCGGGCAAGGCGATATTTACCCATTTGACTTTGCTCATCCGCCAGGGGCCTTTTCGGGCACAGCCGGTGGTTACAGCATAATTTCGGGTAACGCCTCGTTTCAAGAGTTCGCGCACGCGGGTTCTTCGATTCTTCCAGTGTTTCCAGATAACTGCCCGAAGGCGTCGTCTGATCCAGTGAGCTAAGGGACGCAGTCGGTTATAGGACTCGGTAATACCGTAATAATTCCACCAACCGCGCGTAAACGTATTTAGCTCTCTGATTAGCTGGCTGATGCTTCGCCCTCGGCGTCGGGCCGTAATTTTTCGTACCCGCTCTTTGAGACGCTTGATCGTCTTCCAATGGATACGAATCTTCGGGGCTTTGCGTGAATTGGTCATACAAAACCCCAGATATTTCCGATCCCATGGTCGACCCACAGCACTCTTTTGCCTGTTTATCTTCAGCCGCAATTTCTTTTCGATAAAACGGCTGACACTTTCCATTACTCGATTTCCCGCCCGCTTGCTTCTGACAAAAATGACACAGTCATCAGCATAGCGGACAAAGCACAATCCACGCTTTTCAAGCTCTTTATCAAGTTCGTCAAGGACTATATTGGAAAGCAACGGTGAAAGTGGGCCTCCTTGGGGAGTACCCTCCTCCGATGCTTCCACAAGGCCTCCAAGCATTACGCCTGCGGTGAGAAAGCTACGTATCAATAGCAACACGCGCTTATCCTTGATCCGGGTAGCCAGGCGCGACATAAGCCGATCATGGTTTACTCGGTCAAAAAACTTGGATATATCAATATCCACGACAAACCGCTTTCCAGACCTTACATATTCACGATACTGACGTATTGCGTCATGTTGTGACCGGTTCGGCCGGAATCCGAAGCTATATTCGGAGAACGTATGATCCCAGATCTGATTCAGCACCTGGGCCACTGCCTGCTGGATTACCCGGTCAAGCACAGTGGGAATTCCTAACAAACGAATTCCTCCCGGCTTAGGGATCTCCTTCCGTTTTACCGGCATGGGGAAATACGTTCCCTCCAGTAGTGCCTGTTCGATCTTGCTCCAGTGACGTTTCAAGTACCTCTTTATTTTGCGAACGGTCATTCCGTCCACACCAGGGGCACCTTTGTTCTTGACAACGCGCTTGATAGCACGCTTCATGTTGTTCCGCTCAAGGATTGACTCCATGAGCCGGACCTGTCCTGTCGGGCTTTCAGATAGGTGCGACGCAATGAACTCTTCAAAACGGTGACTCGGCGGCATTTCGGCCACCGGCCCTAAGTTCAGCTCAAGCTGTTTCTGCTGTTGCAATGATCTCATTAGAAGCTCCTTCCTACTCGCCGCTCTCATTTACCCCTGCCATTCGGCAGGTGGCACCGTTCGGGCCTTCACCTGGGTGAGTCCTCCGCGCTTTTCTATTCACGCGGCTCGTTTCCCTGGCTTACCGCCCTCTGCTGACTCCCACTACACGATAAGCGCCCCTTGCGGTTTGCTCACTCGATATTTCAACTGCCGCCGTATCCTTTGGATTTGTGGTTTCCTCTCCTCACGGAGTTTGGCTCGCTGGTGGTCGGGACACGGTCTTCCACCAACGCCGGGGATATTCAGTATACCGGCCTTCCCTGTTCCGGTGATTTCAGACAGCTGTCATAACGAGATGCAGCGGGCCTCCCGGGGTGAACCTCGGCTACTTTCAGCGCACGATCGTCAGATATACGGAGATTTCCATGATGGATAGAGGACTTTGTCCTGTGTTGCGGACTCGTCCCGGATTCTCCCCGCCTCATCTGCCTGCCCTCTATCTTTCGATACGGGGCATACCTGTACGTCGACCCACGCTTTTGCCTCCGGCCTCCTTCAGATGCGCCTTGCGGCTAACACCCTTGCCATTGGCTACCCTTCG
>JAIVWA010000729.1:0-2251 GCA_049190255.1 Gammaproteobacteria bacterium
CAAATTGCTGAACGGCATCGGGGATACTGCCGCCAACCTGAAGGAAGCCTTTGCCGGAGAAGATTATGAAGTCGAAAGCATGTATCCCGGTTTTGCAGCGGACGCCGCGGAAGAAGGCCAAAAAGCCGCCGAGACAGCTTTCAAACAGGTGGCTAAAATCGAGGCCCACCACCGGGCGCGCTATAAAAAGCTGCTCGAGATGGTAGAGGCCGGCATGGTGTTTAAACGCGAGCAACCGATTAAATGGAAATGCAGTGTCTGCGGCTACATCTATGAAGGCAATGAGCCGCCCCCCAAGTGCCCCTCCTGTAAAAACCCGAAGGAGTATTACGAACCCGCCAGTTTGGATTTTTAAAGGTTGAACATGTCTGATTGACATTGAACCTGAGCGCATACGATTGGACGAAAATAGAAGGGCAGAGTTTCGAATGACTCTGCCCTTTTCAATTCCCGCAACAAATACAAATCGGAATAAAAAGGTTGATTATGACCATAAAAATGGCTATATTTTATGATATTCTATTTTGGGTTACAGGAGGGCCGCCAAATGGAGAAACAATTTTCTATTGCTGAAGCAAAAAGCAAACTTCCAGCTATTATCCATAGTGTTGAAGAGGGACCGTCGGTCAAGCTGACAAGGCACGGCAAACCAGTTGCGGTGTTATTATCGATTCGTGAATATGAGCAGCTAGCACGCAATGTAAAGGGGTTTTGGAAGGCTTTAACAGAATTTCGCAAAGCCGTAAAGAAAGAGGACATTAAAATTACGGATACGGATTTCGAGTTGCTTCGTGATACCTCTATTGGCAGGGAAAGCGAGTTGTAAAAATGAAATTTCTGCTGGATACAAATGTTATTTCCGAGTCGGTGAAAACCTCACCCAATAAAGCGACACTTGACCTGATAAAACGGCATCAACTGGAAATTGCCACTGCAGCACCCGTTTGGCATGAGCTATATTACGGCTGTCACCGCCTACCCAATTCGCGCAAGAGAGATATCATCGAAACATTTCTAAACGATGTTTTAAGACCAAATATGATAATTCTACCCTATGATGAAAGAGCTGCCCAATGGCACGCTGAGGAACGAGCCCGATTATCATCCTTGGGTCAAACGCCTGCATTTGTTGATGGTCAGATCGCAGCTATCGCCAAGGTAAATAGCTTGATATTGGTAACGCGGAATACCACTGATTTTAAAAAATTCTCGGGATTGAAAATAAAAAACTGGTATCGGAAATGAAACGAAGAGATCTTCTGAAATTAGGATTGTTCACCACCCTGGCGGCGGCGGGGGGCGCCGGTTTTTTGAAGATCTATAAGCACACCTCCGGCGTCAGAGAGATTTTCGAATACCCCGCCCCTATCCTGCGCCGGGTTTCGACGCCGGTGGAGGTTGTTGACGACCCCATCGTCTCGTTGAGCCGGCAGATGATCGCCACGTTAAGATACAATTCATTGGTCGGTTTTTTTTCCAGAGCCTTTATGAGCCGGGGGCTGGCGGCACCCCAGATGGGCGTCTCCAGGCGCTTGATTGTCTGCGGTCTATATGGGGAGATCAAAGTGCTCATCAATCCGGAAATCGTTGAAACGAATGGGGCTTATTCGGGATATGAAAACTGCCTGTCTCTGCCGGACCATGACCGTAAGATCATCAACCGGCCCGGATTTATCAAAGTGAAATACAACGGGCTGGACAATACGGAAAAGGTACTGCCGGCAGCGAAAGGATATGCGGCCTTACTGGCCCACGAAATCGATCACCTCAACGGGATCCTTTATATCGATCATCAGCAAGATTCGGTTATACAAAACAGCAGCTAGTGTGCTGTTCCGTTTCCAGACCTCGTTGAATAGTTTAAACGATATCTGACTTCAGTGTTACACACCCAGTTCTTTTTTCAGCCAGGCTTTGACATCGGGCTCCAGTGCATATACACCTTTCAGTTCGCAAACGTCTTTTTCGAATCGCTCCGGCAGCTCAAATCGCGCCAATTCCTCCGCTTCTTCGGAATTGCGTCGAATCAAATAAATCCAATAGGGCCTGCGCCAGCAGTTGACCACAAAATAGGTGGAATAGTCGTCCTTGGACCGGATGGTATATTTGCCGCTGCCCCAATCCGTATTACCCCACTCAAGGTACAGCTTGACGGCCTCTGCCGGCCCCAAGTCCCAGTCGATCTCATCGATCAGATCATCCGCTTTTTTTAAATCTTCCAACGACAGCATTTAAGCCTCCTTTCATTACC
>JAIVWA010000730.1:0-2241 GCA_049190255.1 Gammaproteobacteria bacterium
CAGTCTTTTTTGTAAAATAGACAGAATACATCCCTTCGACATTCGACATTCATTATTCGATATTCGATATTCGCTTTTCCTGAAACCTCAAGCCGTATCTCACAACATGTTGTCAAATTAAGGCCACTAAGGGCCTATCAACTACGCCTTGCTATACCATCACAGATACCCTATACATACCCCCAAAGATTCTATTTTGGCAATGAATTTCAGACGAGACCAATGCTTCATGATTATAAAAAATGCAGGTAAAATTATCGATGGCTTATACATGGTGGGGCCCCCCGCGATGCCGGTCTATCTTCTTGACGGAGAAAAACCCGCTATTTTTGATGCCGGTCTGGCTTTTCTCGGTAATATCTATGCGGATGGAATCCGGCAGATTTTAGGACGCCGGAATCTTCATTACTGTTTTTTGACCCATTCTCATTTTGATCACTGCGGATCGGTTGCTGTGCTTAAAAAATCTTTTCCGGCGCTTAAAGTGGTGGCTTCCGAAAAAACCAAAAATGTGCTCGGCCGCCCCAACGCCCTGGCACTGATTCGGAAATTAACCCAGGCTGCTGAACCGTTGGCCATAAGCATTGGAATTGAATTGGCCGAGTTTGAGCGGTTTGAGCCTTTTGAGGTTGATGTAACCTTAAAAGACGGGGAATTCATCGAATTGTCCCGCGACTTAACCGTTCAGGTACTTGAAACACCCGGGCATACCCGGGATTGCCTGAGCTATTTCATCCCCCAGAAAAAAGTGTTGTTATGCTCCGAAGCCGCCGGGATACCGGACGCGACCGGTTATATTGTTTCTGAAGCGCTGGTGGACTATGATCAGTATTACGAATCCATGAGCCGGTTAAGCGAAGTGGAATATGAAGTCCTGTGTCTGGGGCACCGCCAGGCCCTTAATGGTCAAGACGCGAATAATTACTTCCAAAAATCAATGACTCACTGCCGGGATTTTTTAAACCTGGTTGAGAAATCCCTGATTGAAGAAGGCGGTGACGTGCCCAAAGTTGTAGCGCGGATTAAGACTATTGAATACGATCCTATTCAGGAGCCCAAACAAATCGAGCCCGCTTATCTGTTGAACCTGGAAGCCAAGGTAAAGGCAATTAAGAAGCGTTTGGAGAATAGATCAGAGAACTTAGAAATCGCTAATTAATCCGCTTAATTTGTGACCTGATTTAAAAAATTGGAAATAGATCTCTCATGTCGAAAAAACCGGATTTAAAAGTAGATATCGGTGCATTAAAACTTCAAAATCCCGTGATGACGGCTTCCGGCACCTTCGGCTATGCCAGGGAATTTGACCATCTGGTTGATTTGAATCGGCTCGGTGGGATTATTGTCAAGGGATTATCCCTCCTGCCGGCCAAGGGCAATCCGCCCCCGCGGATTGTCGAGACGGCCTGCGGCATGATAAATGCCATCGGCCTTGAAAATGTTGGTATGGAAGCCTTTGTAGCGGAAAAACTTCCCTTTTTGCAGGATCTTGTGCCGCCCATCATTGTCAATATTTATGGCAAGCTCGAAGAGGAGTACGTGCAGCTGGCGGCCCGCATTCATGATGTCGAAGCCATCTCCGCAATAGAAGTTAATATATCCTGTCCCAATGTAAAAACCGGCGGCATGGCCTTTGGCGTCGATCCCCAAGCCGCCTTCAGTGTTATCAGAGCAGTGCGGGAGCAAACATCAAAACCTTTGATCGTCAAGCTGTCCCCGAATGTCACGGATATCACCGAGATCGCCACAGCCGTGGAAGAAGCCGGTGCGGACTGCATTTCGCTGATTAATACGATTACCGCCATGGCCATCGATATTGACACCCGACGCCCCAAGATCGCCAATATTATCGGTGGATTATCCGGTCCGGCCATAAAACCCGTGGCATTGCGTATGGTCTGGCAGGTGGCGCAAATTTCTAAAATTCCCATCATCGGTATCGGTGGGATCATGACAGCCGAAGATGCCCTGGAATTTCTTATCGCCGGTGCGTCGGCCATTCAGGTAGGGACGGCCAATTTTATCAATCCCCGGGCCACCACCGATATCATCGACGGCATCGAGGCATTTCTGGCCGCCAGAAACATAGAAAAGATAGCGGACATAATCGGGACGTTGGAGACATAGCGGGTTACGGGTTGCGGGTTACGGGTTGCGAGTTGCGGGTTACGGGTTGCGAGTTGCGGGTTACGGGTTGCGGGTTGCGAGTTGCGGGTTACGGGTTGCGGGTTTCGGGTTACG
>JAIVWA010000731.1:0-2238 GCA_049190255.1 Gammaproteobacteria bacterium
ATCGAAATCACAGGTATGGATATCGTACATCTAATAAGCGTTCTATCAATAGTCCCGCCGACAAAAAAGCCAGAACTCTGCGATCAAGCGCTGGCCGTATCATATAATTAGATTGTGGTATTTACGTGCGGGATTATTGATAAAACGGTGATGTACGAAGCCGCTGGGCGACGATCTTGGATGATAGATCTATATGGGTATTGTATTTCAATTTTGTATTGGGGAACCTTCGCCAATTGACGGGTTGGGATTTGTCAAGGGAATGATTTGCGATGAACCACACTGTATATTTCGCCATTTAAACCTCAATGCCTTCCAACGACTCTATCATTTAAGGGTATTATTGTGGGTCAGGGCGTAGCTGTCCTATCGTTATTGAAAGGACAATTCAAAAAATTCGATTTAGCCGGTTAACCCACTGAGCAGGCCAGGTGACTCGGTGATCGAGCCCGGCCTTTTGGTATCTCTGCAAAAAAATGCATTTTGCCTTTGCTGCAGCACGGGCAGGTTGTAATATCTGTGCCCGTAAGCTGAAGCATCATCTCTTCCAGGCAAGCGACTTCTTTTTCAGGGGGAGCAGATAGGCCCATCAAATTTCTTATGGTGTTTAAATTTTCGTTGCGATTGCGATTGGCCAGGAAGCCGTAATAGCGGATTCTGACAAAACCGCTTGGCAGGCTGTGCAAGAGGAAGCGCCGGATAAACTCTACAGCCGTGATGGTGATTGTTTCTGTGCTTTGTTTCTTTCGGTTCTTGGCGGTGAAGGACACCATGCCGTTTTCAAGTTTTTTGATGCGACTGTTGGCAATGGCCACCCGGTGGGTATAGCGTGCCAAGTATTGGAGAACATGTTCCGGGCGCTTGACAGGGTCGCGCACACTGACCACCCAATTTTTTGCATACAGCATATTTTTGAAGTTGCCATAGGCTTGGCCTGTAAATTTGAGCGCACCGGTTTTGCGGACATGATCCAGGTGCTCGATGAACTTGCCGCGAAAAACCCGTGACAATGCCTCTTGGTTAAAGAGATAATCGTCTTTTACCGGCAGCCATCGCTTTTTATCCTTTGACAAAGCACCGGCGGGCACAAGGCAGTGCAGATGAAAATGGGCATTGAGCTTTTGATCCCAGGTGTGTAAAATGGCCAAAAAGCCTAAAGTGCCGTTGAGTTCATTGTTGCCAAATGTCAAAAGGGTTTTGGATGCCGCCGCAAAAAGGATTTTGAGCATCACCTTTTTGTTGTTTAAAATGACGGTGTTCAACTCGTGCGGCAGAGTAAAGACGACATGAAAGTAGCTGACCGGTAAGATCTCGTCTTTTCGTTTTTCAAGCCATCTTTCGCGTGGCATGTGCTGGCATTTGGGGCAGTGCCGATTACGGCAGGAATGATACGTAATGCGTACCGCGCCACATGTGTCGCAGCGCTCAATATGACCACCAAGCTGAGCGGTGCGGCAGTTTAAAAGATCGGATACGATTTTTCTATGTTCCGGCCATAAGGGGTATTGGGTTTTATAGTCGGCGATATGTTGATGGAATATATCGGCCACTTCCGGTGCGTTCTTTTCAGGTTTAATGATTTGGGTCATCGGTTCTGTCCTCCTTTGCTGAATCTTGTGTGTTAATAAGATCCAACGGGCTTGGGATCTTTGACAGAGTTGTGCGGCTGACATGCAGATAAATCATGGTGGTGGTCAGTCGGCTATGGCCCATCAAAACCTGTATTTTTCTGATGTCGTAGCCGGCTTCGAGCAGGTGAGTTGCAAATGAATGACGCATGGTATGGATCCCAGCGCCATTTTTAACGCCGGCTTTTTTGCGGGCATTTTCATAAATGCAGCGCACCGATTCGTAAGATAGTGTTTGGTGTTTTTTATGCTTATAGGAGGATGGGAACAGGTAGGTTTTGGGTGCAAAAGTTTTATAATAATGGCGCAGTTCTGGCAGAAGTCTTTTGGCAAGCAGTGTATAGCGCTCTTTGCCGCCCTTTCCTATAACCTTGATCAGCATCCTTTTGCTGTCGATGTTTTCGGTTTTGAGGTTAATGGTTTCGCTGGCCCTGAGTCCTGCCGAGTAGGTGGTCATCAGGATAAGACGATGCTTGAGGTTGTTCGTGGCACAGATGATCTTCCAGATTTCTTCCATTGTAAGGACTTGTGGAAGTTTTCTCGTCGTCCTCCTGATGCTGTAGGTGACGGGTATCTCTTTTTCGGTCACATATTTGTAGAAAAAACGAAG
>JAIVWA010000732.1:0-2235 GCA_049190255.1 Gammaproteobacteria bacterium
GCCGGGAATATAGCCACCGAGGACACCGTCAATTTGATGGGATCTATGAGAATTTTTACGGGTATCGATATTGCTGGTGTCAGTGAGTGCTCATATCGACTTGAAAAATATCTGAACAAACGGTTCCCCGGCAAACTGCACCACTTGCTGCAGCAGGAAGGTTTGCGGTACTAACCACTTTATAAGGTCTCGCCTTTCGCCGAACAGATTGAACGTCCAACATCGAACGTCCAACATCGAACATCGAATAATGATGTCGCTTCGCTCAGTCTTTTTTATAAAATAGACAGAATACCTTCCTTCGACCTTCGACATTCTGCGGTTCGTCGTTCAAACCTTGAACCCTGAACCTCTGAACCCAGAACCCAATTTAATTAAAGTTTCCCTCTGATTTGTCGATATAATCTAAGAAGTGGACTTACCGCCAAGCTGAAAAGGTATTTTCCGGAATTTACACCATGAATGATCAACAAATGGAGACAATTCTCTTCGTGGACGATGAAGAGAGTATTTTGAACGTTGCCAGCGAATTTTTTAAGCGCCAAGGCTATGATACCTTCACCGCGAGTAATGGTGTCGAAGCGCTGGAAATTCTTAAAAATGAAAATGTGGACTGTTGTTTCACCGATATCAATATGCCCGAAATGAATGGCCTTGATCTCGCTGAAAACATCAGATTGCAGGATAATACGATGCCGGTAATCGTCATGACCGGTTATCCCTCGCTGGAAAACACCATCCAGACAATTAAAAACGGCGTTGTTGATTTTCTAATCAAACCGGTCAACCTCAAGCAGATGGAGCTTTGCATGCAGCGTGTGCTGCGACAGCGGGAGCTATTTGTAGAAAATGTTCTGTTAAAAGAGGAGGTCAAAAGCAAGGAACGCCTTGAGAAGCTAAACCAGGAGTTGATTTATAAAGTGGAGGAATTGCACATCCTGAATAAAATCATGAGCAGTTTTACCTCCATTGTTTCCACCACCGATGTCTTTAAACGCGCTGTGGATGTGGCCCTTGAGATCACTCACGCCGATTCTGCCATGTTCTATGTGATTAACGATTCGGTCAATCAGCCCTTTGAAGTGGCTTCGGCCAGAGCAAAAACAGTTCCGGGTAATCAGATCTCAGCCTCAGATTCTCACAGTGCTAAAAATGGTGCCGGCCTCCTGGAACCTGTCGGCAACCCATTATCTATTGACGACCTAATTATGGAGGCTGTTTCCGATGAAATTCCGCTACTGGTTTCAAACAATAATGGTGTCCGAGGACTGCCTCCGGAATTGCGGTCTGCGATGGTGGTACCGCTGAAAATTCGAGAAAAGGTATTTGGCGTTTTAACGGCAACCCTGCGTCAAGAAGGCCTCCGTTTTACCGAAAAAGAACTGTTTTATCTGGCTTTTATGGCCAAAAGTGCGGCCCATTCGATTGAGAATCTGGCGTTGTACGAAAATATTTACGAAAATTTATTTGCAACCCTATACGCCTTTGTCAATGCTGTTGAAGCCCGGGATCTTCATACCCGTGAGCATTCGAGTCGAGTGACGGGCATATCGATGATTATCGGCAAACAACTGGGGTGCACCGTAGAAGAACTGGATATTCTGAATTTTGCCGGCCACCTGCATGACATCGGTAAAATCGGAATTAGAGACGATATTTTATTGAAACCCGGCCGGCTCACCGACGAGGAATTCGAAAAAATAAAAGAGCATCCGACGATCGGTGCCAACATATTAGAGCAATTGGGATTCTGGGAAAAAGAGCGACAGATTATTCGCTGCCATCATGAGCGTTATGACGGCACCGGATACCCGGATGGTTTGAAAAAGGAGCAAATTCCTTTTTTGGCACGTATTATGTCGGTAGCCGACGTCTACGATGCCATGGCTTCGGATCGCGCCTACCGCAAACGAATGGAAGAAGAGGTCATTCTAAAGATTATATATGAAGGGGTCGGCACCCAGTTTGACCCGGATGTGGTGGCGGCATTTAAAGAAGTTTATAACCAGGGAACCATTGTACATTATATGGAAACCGGTCAAATTAAAGACGCTGATGGGGATCATGCTATCCAACATCGAACAGACTGAACACTGAAAGGATGAACATCGAACATCGAACGTCCAACGTCGAACATCGAATAATGATGTCGCTCCGCTATGCAATTAAATTTCATTTTTTTTCAGTAAACCTTCCACAGGCGCCCGCATACAACTAACTTAGCGCCTATGCTGG
>JAIVWA010000733.1:0-2229 GCA_049190255.1 Gammaproteobacteria bacterium
AATGGGGCAAACCGGAAGGCGAGTTGCTCTATGCCAAAAGGGCGCCCGCAGCCCTGTATGAGAAATGGAAGAACGCCGGTGTTATTCCCAGAAATATCGACCGGGAGATCGTAGAACTCATGCATCGCACCCACATGGGCGTTGACCAGGACTACAAAAACCTGATGAAGCAGGGCACCCGTGCAGCTATCGGCGATGGCTGGGGCGGCTCCATGCTGGCGACTGACATGCAGGATATTCTTTTCGGAACGCCTTATCCCCTTCAAGCGGAGTCCAATATCGGGATCATGAAGGAAGATCATGTGAATGTCATCATTCACGGTCATGAGCCGGTGCTTTCAGAGATGATCGTGGCGGCCTCCCAGACCAAGGATATGATTGACTACGCCAAATCAAAGGGCGCCAACGGAATCCAATTAGGCGGTATCTGCTGCACAGCCAATGAGATGCTGCAGCGTCACGGCGTGCCGCCGGCGGGTAATTTTCTCCAGCAGGAACTTGTGATTGTCACCGGCGCCTGTGATGCCATGGTGGTGGATATCCAGTGTGTCATGCAGAACCTGGCCAATGTGGCCAAATGCTTCCATACCAAGCTGATCACCACCCATCCTATTGCCAAAATGGAACAGGACAATGTGATCCACATCGAATTCGATGAACACCATGCCATGGAAGACGCCATCCGGATTCTAAAAATGGCCTGTGACAATTTTCAAAATCGCGGCGCTGATATTATGATCCCGAAACAAACGGCGACTCAGATTGCGGGCTTTGGGGTTGAGTCGATCAAATATCATCTGGGCGGGACCTTCCGTGGTGACTATTACACCTTAAATGATAATATCATCAACGGCCGCATCAGAGGCGGCGCGGGTGTGGTCGGATGCAATAATGCCAGACAGAAACACAATGACGGCTGCATTACCATGATCAAAGAATTGATCAAAAACGACGTTATTGTTCTGACCACCGGGTGTAACGCCATCGCTTGTGCCACGGAAGGGCTGTTGACACCGGAATCCGCAGCAGTTCATTGCGGTGCGGGATTGGCTGAAGTATGCGAGACCGTGGGTATCCCGCCGGTGTTGCATTTAGGCTCCTGTGTGGACAACAGCCGTATTTTGTTGGCCTTGACTGAAATGGTTAAAGCCGGCGGACTTGGCAATGACATCTCGGACTTGCCGGCAGCCGGCAGTGCCCCTGAATGGATGAGTGAAAAAGCGATATCCATCGGACATTATTTTGTTGTTTCCGGTGTCTATACCGTATTCGGCGGCATGTTGCCGACGACCGGCGCTCCCGTGTTTCAGGATTATCTGTTTAAGGAGTTTGAAAATATGTTTGGGGGAATGTGGGACATGGTGGAAGATCCCATCGAACATGCCCATGCGATCATCGCCCATATCGACAAGAAGCGCAAAGCTCTGGGCATCGACAAGGCCAGGGAAAGGGTTATGATGGATTTTTCTGCACGCCAGGCGCTATAGTACCTTAGTTCTAAAGTTGTTGTTAATAAAGGAGGTGAAGGCCATGAAACGCTTTATCATTCCAAGAGCCGCTCACTGCAGCCAGGGCTGCTGGTGTCAGTCCCGGGTATGACGTTAAACTGCCTAAACAAACCACTCGGGAGGACGAATAATGCATCCTGTTATTATAGAATTTGGGCATCTGGCCATTCGCTGGTACGGCGTTATGATCGCGCTGGCCTTTTTGGTCGGAATGTGGCTCGCCGGCAAAGAAGCAGAGAGAAAAGGGATCGGTAAAGAAAGAATCCAGAATTTTTTTCTCTATGCATTTTTGGGCGCCATTGTCGGCGCCAGACTTTATTTTGTTGCCTTTAGCGATGTAACAGTTTTCTGGAAAAAACCGCTTTCCGTTTTTGCGATCTGGGAGGGTGGCCTGGCCATTCACGGTGCAATACTGGGAGGCCTTCTGGTGAGTTATATTTTCGCCCGCTACCACCGTATTAACCTGGCCAAATTCCTGGATACACTGACGCCCTCGCTCATTTTAGGGCAGGCGATTGGAAGAATTGGATGCTTTTTTAACGGGGATGCCCACGGATACCCGACGACAATGCCATGGGGCCTGGTTTACTCTCCTGAAAGCCCTGCCGGTCAAATGTATCCGGGGCTGCCGCTTCACCCCACGCAGCTCTATGAAATGGTTTTAAACCTGGTCATCTTCGGGATACTGTGGAAATTGCGAAAAAAGCTAAACGTCAACGGA
>JAIVWA010000734.1:0-2219 GCA_049190255.1 Gammaproteobacteria bacterium
TTTCAAACTGCTAGTATTTTTATTCTCAGGTTTGTTTGTCCGCCCCCAACGATTCAAAAAGAAGAAAAATTTGAGTGTCAAACCCCGCGGCAACAAACCGGTTACGCTGGATGACGACGCGCCCCCTTTTGTTTTTCGATAGTACTAAATAAACGGATAAGGCCTTAAAGCGCTTTTTGCAGAATCTCCAATAGCTCCTCCTGGGTCAATTCAATCGGGTTGCCTTTCATACTGCTCGCCTTGCGGGATTTAGCCACAATATCTGTAAAATCTTTTTCCTCGATACCGTAAGCCGCCAAGGGCTGTACCTGCAACTTTAAACACAGTTTCTGTACCCAGGCGATACCGTCTGCGGCCCGGGCGGCGGATGATCCGGTAATAAGGCGGGCGATCTCATCGTAGCGGTTCAAAGCCGGGGACTCTGAAGCCCGGGACTGCAGGGCATTGATGTTGGCCTCCATGACCAAGGGCAGTAATGCGGCACACAGGGCGCCATGGGGCGCATTGTACATTCCGCCCAAAGGGCCGGCAAATCCGTGGACGGCACCCAATTTTGCGTTTGCCAGAGCCAATCCGCCGAAAAGGCTTGCCAAACACATATCCGTGCGCGCTGCGGCATCCCGGCCGTCAAGGTAGGCCCTTTCCAAGGAGCGCGCCGCTCGCTGTAATCCCTCCCGGCAGATACCGTCTGTCAGCGGATTGGCCCGGCATGCAACAAACGCTTCCAGCAGCTGAGTGAAGGCATCCAATCCGGTAACAGCGGTTATGGCAGGCGGCATCGAATAGCTCAATTCCGGATCGATGAGGGCCAAATCCGGCAGCATATACGGGCTTCGCATGCTGACTTTAACCCGATGCTGCGGAGAATCAAGAACGGCATTGCGGGTAACTTCGGTTCCGGTTCCGGCCGTGGTTGGAATAGCGACATAGGGCGCGGATTTTCGTTTTAGCGGCTGGCCTTTTCCGATTACCTCCAGATAGTCCCTTAACTTGCCGCTGTTGGTTAGAAGGGCCGCGACGACTTTGCCGGTATCTAAAACACTGCCCCCTCCGATACCGATCACGAAGTCACAGGTATGCCGGCGAGCTTTTTCGACCGCTGCCAGGGCAAGGTCTGTTGTGGGTTCCCCGGAGATCCGGAACTTTGCAACTTCAATTCCGGCGTATTTTAGCTGATCAATCATCGGTGTCGCCCGTTCAGTGGATTGACCGGTAATGACAAAGGCTCGACGACCCATTTTTTCGGCCAGGGAGCCGATGTTTTTTACCGTTCCGAGACCAAAAATAATTCGTGTGGCAGTAGCAAATTCAAATTCCATGATTGTTGCTTCCTTTCTGGGCCAATGTGTCGGCAGAGTGACAATTTGTGGCAAAAAAATTGACGATATTTGTCAGTTTAATGATTTCAGCTTATACAGAAAAATAGTTAACTATTTGAGATTTAAGTAGTTTATGAAGTATTTAACAAATGGCATAGAATTTGTATATATACGCCGATAGAAACTAAAACTTCTCAAATGTGCGTGCATCTTCTCTGTCGGGCTCTCACAACTTATAGTTTGAGGAATAGCGCCGCACGGGAATAACGGCATCGAGGGAAGTTTTCAGTTTAAAATCCGCTTTGTCAAACAATAGGACGAAGCTTAATATAATTTGCATATTTTATAAGACCTAAGCTTTACCAATCCCGTCAACCGATATCGCTATATCTGACGGGATTTATCTTTTAAAGGGGGACGCCAATGATTCCATCGGTCAACAGCTCTCTATCGGCACTGCGGGCTTACAGAACCTCCATGGGGGTTACCGCTGACAACATTGCCAACGTTAACACCGATGAATTTAAAAAAAGCAGGGCCACCATGAAGGAAGGTGCCAACGGCGGCGTGGAAGTGGAGGTTAGTAAGATCAACACTCCCGGCCATCGTTATCAAGAGCTCCAAGGGGATCAGATGGTTGATAAAGAAACCTCCAATGTGAACCTGGAAGAAGAGTTCCCTGATATGATGGTTACCCAGCGCACCTATGAAGCCAACCTGAAGGTGCTTCAAACCCACGATAAGATGTTGGGAACCCTGCTGGATATCCTGAGTTAAATCCCAACCCGGACAAGCCGGGATTGAATATTGACGATTGAAGATTGAAGATTTGTGGTATCGCTTCGCTCTGTCTTTTCTATTTAAATCGATCGTTCGACCCTGAGGCTCTCGACGGGTAGA
>JAIVWA010000735.1:0-2214 GCA_049190255.1 Gammaproteobacteria bacterium
ATGCGCGTTGCAATATCCCCAAGAGAACTGGGATTTCACATGCGCCATGTCGGACTCCGCGAAATACGCCAACTACTGTTTTTCACAAACGGGGCTCAACGTGATTTTTTCGGGAACCAGGGATTGTGTTGAAACCGCCGTGTCCGGAGAGCTAAGGAGGGAACTGCTGTGGAAATAGCCGGAACCTGTATATTGCCTGGAATCAGCAGCGGCAAGATATTGTCAACCCGGCAACCGATCAGTTTCTGGGGCTGCGTGGACCCCGCCACGGGTAAAATCTCGGACAGGCGCCATGCGCTTTTTGGGGAATCGATTTCCGGCAAAGTGCTGGTTTTCCCTTTTGGTAAAGGTTCGAGCACGGGATCGCTTATGATTCTGGAGCTTTTACGATTGGAACTGGCGCCGGCGGCCATCATTAATATCAGGACCGAGCCGCTTCTTGCCACCGGGCCGGTTGTGGGAAAGCATTTTTACGGGAAAACATTTCCAATCCTGAATGTAAACGAAGAAGGACTCGCCCATCTCAAAACCGGGCTGTATGCGCAAATCGAATCAAAAAAAAGCGGTTCGTCTATCCGCATTTCCGATTCACCTGCTATATAGCATCCTTGATTGACTCTCTGAGCGCCTGAATTCCGTCCTTGACTGCATCTTTATCAATAACTAAGGGAGGGCAAATCTTGATCGTAGCACCGCCAAAGCCCACCGGAGCGAACAGCATTAGGCCCTTGCGAATTGCTTCCTCAACGATTCGAAAAGCTAATTGACCATCAGGCTCTAAAGAACCTTTCTTTATGATATGCATCCCATAGACCATACCTCTTCCATGGACTGCGCCAATGACATCGGAAAATTCTTCTTTCAAACCCTCAATTTCATTCCCGATAACTTCACCGACCCGGGCTGCATTTTCCACCAATCCATGCTCTTGAATTACATCTATATTCGCCAGAGCGGCGGCACAACAAATTGGGTTGCCTGAATGTGTACTGGTCATGGCCCCCGGCTCATATAGATCCATGACCCCTGGGGGTCCAATGACTGCGGATAAGGGCATCGCGCTCGTGATGCCTTTTCCCAGGACTGTTAAATCAGGAACAATCCCATAATGCTCGAAACCAAACATCTTGCCTGTTCTTCCGAAGGCAGCCTGAATCTCGTCCAAAATCAAAAGGGCCTTATGAGTTTCACACCATCTCTTTAACTCCTTGATATAGTCCTGCGGAAAGAAACTGGCGCCACCGCCCTGGTAAGTCTCGCTGATAACGGCAGCGACATTGTCGCCGTCGATACCTTTTTGTTCGATCAGCTTTTCAAAAAGCGAGAAGGAACGATCCTCAAGTCGGAAATCCCCGGGGAAGGGCACTTGATATATGTCAGGGTCTGGATTTACTATCCACGCTTTTAATCCCGGACTCCCTCCGACCATCTGTGATCCTAATGAGCGACCATGAAAAGACTTCTCAAAAGAAATAATCACGTTTTTTTTCTTTCCGCCTATCGCTTGCCCATATGTCCGAGCTAATTTTATTGAACATTCCACGGCCTCAGAACCGGTTGATAGTAAAAATACTTTATCCAAGCCTGGTGGAGAAATATCAGCTAACCGCTTAACAAGCTTTGCTCGAATTTCACTCGGAAAGCAATAGTTATGAAACAAAGGCTTCTTAATCTCATTTATCATAGCCTCCTGGATTTCTTTTCTTCCATGGCCGGCATTGGCGACCAGTACGCCGGAGCTCAAGTCAAGCCACTTATTACCGTAACGATCGTAAATGTTAACGCCCTCAGCCTTGTCCCAGATCACCAAGGGCTGGCCACTCATTGATCGAGGTTCATATTGTTGGAGTTCCTTCAGGATTGGTATGGACTCCGGTACGGGGATCGGAGTTATGATTTTCCGATACGTTGTTTCAAAAGTTTCAACAACCTCAGGCTGCATGCTAAATAATTTAGCCATTCATTACCTCCTTTAGGATCTTAGTCCGCCTCAGGCGGGTTGTGCATTTTGTGGCGTTCCATACCGTGGCAGTGATGTGATTAAGGGCCCCGGGAGCATCTATACGCGTTTTTCTTTTCATAACAATGGGTTTATCACATATATAAGAAAATATGTAACGCAAGATAACAACACTGCCGCTCTTATCACGGTCAACCTCAAACCTCAGACCTAGTGCATTTTTTTATTTGACTATGTGTATGAAATGTGTATAA
>JAIVWA010000736.1:0-2196 GCA_049190255.1 Gammaproteobacteria bacterium
AAGGAAAAAATGAGGAAAATGGATATGTTACGCCCAGGTCCGAACAGATTATCTTGAACCTGACCATTGTCGCCTTCGGGGCATATAGGCAAAATATGTGGTGAAATAAAATGGTGCCCAGAAAAGTCAGAGAACTTATCCGGCCTTATCGTTCGGGCATTCCGCTGAATCCCTGTGTGACTGCAGACGATAAAATCAGCCAGGCGATCAAGATGATGCTCAACCATGAGGTTAAACGAATCGCGGTGGTACGCAACAACAAGCCCATAGGCTTCATTCGTCTTGAAGATGCCTTTGAGGCCATGGGTCTTCCGGCAGAGTAATTAAACGCATCGAAATTTCGGGGATGGTTCTATCTTTGGCCATTTTGTTGGGTTTCGCTGGTAGCCCAAAAATGGCTGAATAGTAGGTTGGGTAGAGGAACGAAACCCAACAATAGATATCGGGATGCTCAACCCAACCTACGAATAAGCCGTGGCCGATGTTGGAACCATACCCCTCCATCCGTTCAACCGTACCTTAATCCGGATTTTTGGGTCTAAAATCATCGGCATCGATGCCGGTTTCTTTCATCAACCGGTGCAGGTACTGCCGTTGGATCCCGGCTGTCTGCGCCGCCCGGCTGATATTGCCGGCGCTCTGGGTGAGAAGGGTCTGGATGTAATGCCGGTGAAACATGTGGATCATTTTGTCTTTGGCTTCTTTAAACGACAGGTGGAGCGCGTCCTGGTCCGCATCCTGCAAAAAAGCTGCCTGTTCATTATCCAACGCTAAATCGGAAATGGTTAATGAATTTTCGCGGCATAAAACTACCGCGCGCTCGATGATATTTTCCAACTCGCGGATATTGCCGGGAAAGTCATGCAGCATCAGGGCCTGCATCGCCGCGGGTGAGATATCCGTTACATCTTTCTGGTAAAGGCGGGTGTATTTTTTAAAGAAATGAGTGCTTAATACGGGGATATCCTGTTTACGTTCCTTAAGCGGCGGCAGATGGACCTGAATGACGTTGAGGCGATAGAAAAGATCTTCACGGAAACGCTGCTCCTTGATCTCGGTTTTTAAATCGTGGTTGGTGGCGGCGATGAATCGTAAATCCGCCTGGCGGGTAATTTCGCTTCCCACGGGTCTATACTCCCCTTCCTGGAGGAGGCGCAGGAGTTTGGTTTGCAGCCCGGGGCTCAGGTCGCCAATTTCGTCCAGAAAAAGGGTGCCCTCATGGGCCTCCTCCACCAATCCCCGTTTATCTTTCCAGGCGCCGGTAAACGCTCCTTTGACATGACCGAAAAGCTCACTTTCAATGACATTTTCAGGCAGGGCGGTGCAATTTACCGTAATAATTTTTTTTCTTTGCCTTAAACTGTGCCGATGAATGGCTTTGGCGATCAGTTCTTTGCCGGTGCCGCTGGCACCGGTGATCAGAACAGTGGCCATTGTCGGCGCCACCTGACGGATGCGTTCAAAGATTTCCACCATAACCGGGGTAGATCCGATCATGGATGAAAACACACCTTTTTCGGCCAGGGCTTGACGCAGGGCCAGGTTTTCTCCGATGATCTCATGCCATTTCATCACCTTGTCGATGGTCAGCAAAATGCGTTGCCGCTGAAATGGCTTGGTGATGTAGTCATAGGCACCTTTTTGGATCGCTTCCACGGCGGTTTCGATGGTGCCATAAGCCGTCATGACAATGACCGAGACAGTTGCTCTGATCTTTTTGACTTCTTCCAACAGCTTAATGCCGTCCATTTTAGGCATTTTCAAGTCGGTGATGACGAGATCAAATGATTGTTTTTTAAATAGCTCAACGGCCTTCAGGGGATTGGCCTCGGTGACCAGTTCGTGCTGGGTATCACCGCTAATGATGCGTTTTAAAAGCAAAAGCATATCCTTCTCATCATCGACGACTAAAATCTTTCCAACCATTGTCCCCCCTACTTCCTAATCGGCAGCTTAATGGTGAACATGGTTCCTCGGCCACCCCCGGAAGTATTTTTAGTATGACTCACGCAATCGATGGTACCGCCGTTCTTGGCAATAATACCGTAGCTGACAAACAAGCCCAGTCCGGTTCCCTCGCCCTCCGGTTTGGTGGTAAAAAAAGGCTCAAATATGCGGTCCATATGTTCCGGTGCAATCCCCGTACCGGTATCCCTGAATTGGACCACTGCTTTGTGTCTGCCCCGGTCAAGACGG
>JAIVWA010000737.1:0-2194 GCA_049190255.1 Gammaproteobacteria bacterium
TCTTCTTTGAGAACTTTGGGCATCCACACCATCCGGGCCAGACCGCCGTCGCCGACGATGAACTTGCCCTGGGTGATGTTGAACTTGGAATGACCCACAAAACCCGGAGAAGAGGCGCCCCCGCCCATGACACCGGCCAGGGTGGTAAACTTCATGCCGCAGGGGGTCTCGCCCATGTAATCGCGGCTGACCGTCATCACGCCGTTGCAGCCGGGCAGCATGGCGGCAATGCACTCGCAGCATCCGCAGGTGGTCATGGGATCGATTACCATGGAGTAAAAGTTATAGTGGGTAACCGCCCCCCGGGAGGCCTTGTATACAAAGTCATTGACCCCTTTCCACTGGCCCAGTACAGGATCGATACACTCACCCTTTTCGATGGGCTGGTTCGGGCCGGTGGGATTAATCTCAAAAGAGGCCTTGCAGTCCATCCAGTTGTAGGCACCGCACAATCCGGTTCGCTCGGGGCTGACCGAACACACGTGATTGGGGGCAAAAGACTGACACAGGGTGCAGGAATAATAAGTTTCCACATCCTCGTCGGTCATATTTTCCACCCGCTCGTCGCGCTTCTTGTACTCGCCCCGGGCCCGTTTGGTCAGCTCATCCACATCTTTTTTCTTGGTGTACAGGGTGATCTGGACCTTGTCGAGGATGCTTCCGAAATCCTTATGAAACTTGGCATGCAGGACAACCCCGATGTCTTTGAGGGTAAAGCCCTTTTCTATGGCGGCCTTGCCGACGCGAATCCAGGCGATATCCCGCTGACCGATGTGCATGATCCCCTGAATGTAATTGACCAGGTGATGGATCTGGCGTTCGATGATCGGCTCGAAGTCCGGCTGGAACTCGCGGCCGGCCACCTGGACATAGATGCCCAGGGGGAAGGTTTCGCCCTCTTTGACTTCAGTGATATCGGGGCCGATGACCTCAACCTTGCCGTCCTCGATATCGTTCATCTCGGCCATCTTGCAAAGTTCGGTGCACTGGCTCTTGCCGCCGCCGCATTGGGCGTGAAGGTCGGCACCCCTGACCCGCTCACCTTCGTAAGCCGGACCGAAGGCACAGGGGATCTCAATGTCGGATACAAGGGTTTTGAGTCCACGGACCTCAACCGACCTTGCGCAGATTTCATCATGGGCAACCGGGGCTACCACATGCTCGTAGGTACAGATACCCGAGGGCAGGATCTGGGTAATGTCGGTGTCGGCTATGGTTGGGAAACCCCAGTTTACACAGCCGGCTGCGGCAACGCCCCACTCGGTTCCGACATCGCCCAGGGCATTGACAAACGCAAATACCCTTTCTTTGTTGTACATCAGAATCTTCCTGTAATCACCGGGCTCAACACCGCCGAAGGCCATGGCAACCCTGTTTGCAAAACCGAGCGCAAATACGGCTGAAGAAATGTCAGGGCCGAAACAGGCGATTCGTGTGCCCCACCCCACCTGCACCCCGGCTTCGATAAGCTGCTCGACCAATGTAGTGCCGTTATGGTTGGCAGCCAGGAACATGTAAAGGCCCCTTTTCTGGTAATCTTCGATGATCATCTTTGCGGTTTCCGGATCAGGTGCGGAGCCTACTATGGCCGCAAAACCAGGAGCAGAGCCGTCAACGAACTCGACCCCTCTTTTCCTGAATATGGTATCATCGGCAGCGCCGGTCCAGATTTTTCCCGCCTCGATATCCGGATCTTCGGCATGGAGATAAAAATCAGGCTCATTCAGATACCTGAGCGCCTCTATAATTTCAAAGGATATAATACCTGCCATCCCTGCGTCCAGAAGAGGCCCCAGGAAAGGAAGCCAGTTTCTACCTTTAATATGGGGGGGAAGAAGACCCCGTGCAATCTCCAGGGGTTCCTGCAAATCTTCAAGGGTTTCAACCTTGATTCCGAAAAGTGAATATATTACCGGCAAAAAATAGCCGGTGTTGGGAAACCCCACCTTGGTATCCGCATCATAGGTTTGAAGAGCTTTCTGTAATGTTCCTTCGGCCTGTGAAACAACTTTATAACCGCCCTGAATGGCAGCAAATGCGATTAATCTTGACATTTTGTTCCTCCTTCGTGGAGTTCTTAATAATTAATAATTTAGATATTGAGGGATTAAACAATGATAATTTAGGGATTTAGGTATTGCGAATTCAGGAATTAAAGGTATGTGATCTATTTTAAAAACGTTTAGACTCATTT
>JAIVWA010000738.1:0-2189 GCA_049190255.1 Gammaproteobacteria bacterium
GCTACGCAGGACAGAGGCAGGGTTCCCTTCTTCGCCCTTCGGGCTACGCAGGGCAGGCAGGGTTCAGGGTTAATTGTGTAATAGGTTAGAGGTTGGAGGTTTGAGGCGAAAAAGAAAAGGATAAAGATTGAGGGGCCCAAATTCGGACTTCCTTTTGCCTCCAACCTCCAACCTCTAACCTATTACACAATTAACCCTGAACCTTTACCTATATATCCCCACCTCTTCGCAAAAGAAGTTTGACCTCGGCCTTTCTAATTCGCTCGGTCTGCTCATCTTTTCTTTTACGGGCCGATTCCAGTTTGGCGGTTAATTCCCCAAAGTGGGCCGGCTTTAAAAGATAATCAAAGGCCCCCAGTTTCATGCCTTCCACCGCGCTCTCGGTGGTGCCATGACCGGTCAGCATAATGACCTCGACCAGGGGGAACCTGTTTTTTATCTCCTTGAGGGTGGCGATACCATCCATGCCCGGCATTAAAATATCCAGTATCACCACATCTATTTCCTTTTTTTCTAAAACTTTGAGGCATTCCTGGCCGCTATGGGCAGGGGTGACGTTCTCGCCTGCCTCCTCCAGTCTCAAGCCGAGCATTTCCACAAAATCTTTTTCATCATCAACTAACAAAACCCGGGTTGGTATCTTAATCATGATGATTTTTTCTCCTTATGTAAAGCGGGACTTTATTTTTTCGACCCAGTTCTCAGCGCGGCTTTCTTTAACTTCATCGGCTCCGTTTAGATGCTTCGGCAGCCGGATGCTAAAGCGGGTACCCTGACCGATCTTGCTGGCTACCTCAAGGGTACCTCCGAGTTTTTCTATAATCCCCCGCGAGACAAATAGGCCCAGCCCTGTTCCCTGGCCGGGAGGTTTCGTGCTGAAAAACGGTTCGAATATTTTGTCCAGATTCTCCCGGGCAATGCCGTGCCCGGTATCGCTAACCGTGACCGCCTGGCTGTCGCCGATATCTTCTACGGCAATGGTGATGGTCCCTTCGGAATTGACGGCATGAATGGCATTTGTCAGCAGATTCAGCAATACCTGCCGTATTTGATAGGCGTCACTCCAGATAGGATCCAGTGATGGTTCCATCTGCCGTACGATTTGAATGTCCCTGTTTTGAACCTCATGGGTTATTAGTTGTAAGGCTTCTTCTGCTAATTCCGTTAAATTGACTTCTACGACGGCTGATTCGGATTTTCCGACGAACCCCAAAAGCTGGTGAGTAATCCGGCTGGCTCTCTCAACGCTTTTTTCCACCTTATCCAAGGCCTTCACAAAATCTTCATGACGGGGTATATTTTTAAGTTCGTCTCTGGCGAACAATTGCCGCATCCATCCCGCCGATTCTCTAATAATTGCCAACGGATTGTTTATTTCGTGCGCCACCCCGGCCGACAGGGTCCCCAGAGAAGCCAGTCGTTCGGTGACGATCATCTGCTGCTCCATTTGTTTTCTGTATTGGGCTTCTTTTTGTTCGGCATCCAATCTCTGGATCTTTTCGTAAGCCTGACATATTTTGTTAAAAAGATGTTCCAGCTCGATGGGTTTCATCAAGTAGTCAAAAGCACCGGATTTAATCCCTTCAACACCGTCGGAAGCGGTTGCATGCCCTGTCAGCAGTATCACCTCGGTCTTTGGATATTTGTCAGTGATATTCCGCAGGACCTCGATGCCACTCATACCAGGCATCTTAACGTCCAGCACCACCACATCCATCGATTTTTTTTCAAGAATCGACAGGCATTCATTCCCGTCGGCCGCCTGATCGAGAACCAGCCCTCTTTTCGCCAGACGTTTGGCTATCGTTTGGCGGAATCCATCTTCATCGTCGACCAGAAGAAGGCGTATGGTTTCCACAGGCAGATTTCTCCGTTGATTTGATACTCGTTGCTCGATACTGGATACTGGATGCTCGATACTCAATGCCCTCTGCTCTCTGCGCTATACTCTTTGCCCATTCGTCCGCAACCGAAGCAAATGATGAATGTCGAATGACTAATGACTAATGACTAATGATGGAAGTCGCTTCGCTCGATCATTGAATAGTTTTGAAATCGACAGAATTCCTTAATTCGACATTCGACATTTGTCATTCTTCAATCCGTTAAAACCCGCAACCCGTATCTCATTCGTTCAATCTATTCAATCCGAAATCCCCAATCCCAAATCGAAAGACCCGCAACCCGTA
>JAIVWA010000739.1:0-2186 GCA_049190255.1 Gammaproteobacteria bacterium
GCCCTTTAACCGTACGCCGGCTTTCCAGATTCTGAAATCCCCTTCTTGCTTGGCAACTCCCTGGATGCGGGCCTGTCTGCGTCGGCCATCTTCACATTGGACCATCTGTTTTTCCATTGGAATTCTCCCGCTGAATCACCGCACCGGTCAGGCTATGGGTTCCGGTTGTTTCGCGGTTGACGAGTTGCCGCCGTTTTTCAGCTGGCCCATCGCCCGGGTCAATTCGATCATCACGCCCAGACCTTGCCGGGCCTCTTTGCTGGATAAAGCCCCGATCATGCCAAAAGGACCGACGGGTTTTGCATTGGCCAGATCAACTTTGGACGGCAGTTCGGAGATTTTTTCCAAAAAGGCGATGGCCTGGGGGTCGGCAAGCTTTTTAGCCAGCCCAAGTAAGGCCACCGCACCGTCACCGATCTGATCGATGTCCTCAGGGGTGTAAGCTGTAGCGATCTTGGCACGGACATCCAGCATGGCTGTAATCACTCGCAAAACTCCTTTTTGCTCCAGATCATCCAGGTAGTTGATTACCTGGGGTACGGCGGATTTCATCAGGGGCTCAATGGTGGTGGCAAAGTCCACCACGTTTTCCAGCTGTTCAAGGGTAAAAGTGATGTGTTTGACGCTGCGCAGCGTTCGTTTGAGCAGCGCTAACAGATCTTCCAGCTGGAAACCTGATTCCACATCCTCCAGCTCCCGGATCATAAGGCGAAAGGCCTGACCACTCAAGGGTATCAAGTCTTCCCGAAGGTCTTTGATGCCGCTGGCGGTTTGTGAAATCGGAGCCAGCTGGGCCTCTATGCGACCGAGTCGCTCCAGAATCAATTCTTCGTTTGTCATGGCTGCCTCCTTATTCTGTTACCAGGGTGTGCCGCATTTTGCCGGCCATTGTTAATTGATCCTCCAGGGGCAATTCAACGCCTCTGAGCATCATATTCCAGTAAACCCACTTAAACATCATCTTACCCCAATAATTCAAGTAACTGTCCCCCAGCAGGCTGAAGGGCCCGATACCGGGAAAAGGGAATTTGCCGGGCAACGGTTCGTATTCATAGTTGAAGTCGATCAGAAACGCTTTTTCATAACCCGAGCAGATAAAGCAGGTGGCATGCCCGTCAAAGGTGGGCTTGGGTTCATGGTCGTCAATTTCGCGAATGATGTTCTCAACAACGGTTTGCGACTCGTAGTGAGCTACCGCCCCGGCTTTGGATGCCGGAACGTTGGTGGCATCCCCGACGACATAGATATTGTCGGCATTTTTGGCTCTCAGGGTGAAGTGGTCCGTTTCAACAAATCGCAGGGGATCTTCCAGGCCCGAACCTTCAAGGAACTTGGCGCCGAAATTGGGCGGTATGGCCACCAGCAAATCATAGTCAACTTTGTCGCCCTTGTGGGATTCGATGGTCTTTTCCTCGGTGTTGACCCTGGCGATATCAAAGTTGGCGGTTACCATGATATTTTTCTGAATGGCGATATCGCCTAAGATCCCGGAAGCAATAGGTTTGGAAAACGCACCGGCCATAGGGGTGACCAGTTCGATCTCCACGTTTTTGCGATCGCCGTTGACGTCGAAAAACCAATCGGCCATAAAGATAAACTCCAGGGGTGCGACCGGGCACTTATACGGCAATTCGGCGATATTGAGCACCACCCGACCTTTATCAAAGTACTTCATTTTTTCGCGCAAGGCGATGGCCCCTTCCAGGGTGTAAAAATCGTGAATGTTTTTGCCGTAGTCATCCATCATGCCTTCGACTTCTTCGGGCACAATCGTGCAGCCGCTGGCAATCACCAGCCAGTCATAATCATATTTGCTCTTTTTGCCTTCCACCGTGCGGTTTTCCTTATCCACGCCCACCACCTCATCGAGAACGAAATTGACACCTTCGGGGATAAATTCCCGCTTGGGCTTCTGGCAATCTTCGGGTGAGTAGACATCGAAGGGTATGAACAGCCAGCCGGGTTGATAATGATGGATTTCATCGTTGTCGATGATGGTGACATCCCACTGTTTGGGGCTCAACTTTTTGCGCAAGTTGTTGGCCACCATCGTTCCGCCGGCACCCGAACCTAAAATGAGAACTTTTTTCATGGCATCCTCCTGATTGTTTGATGGTTATATATAAATTACAGATCTGGTCATTAGCCCAAAAATTGAGTCGGTTTTTTGGACACTATTTATATCT
>JAIVWA010000740.1:0-2179 GCA_049190255.1 Gammaproteobacteria bacterium
TTTGTCGGCTGTAAGGTGTAAGATACATATTACTAAAAAGGTTTTGGATTAACCGGGCTAACTTGATTTTTACACAAAAAGATCTTGCCACATAATGCACAAAAATAATCTCTAATGTATCACACGAACCTTAAATCGTCCCGGTTTTGGTCTGCGCTAATTGACATTATCAAGTATTTTGTGGTGATCGCGGCCATCACCTGGTTAATGCTAAACGGCACCGAAAAGCTTGGTTATAACTGGCAATGGTACCGGGTGCCGCAATATCTTTATGTTGTAACCGACGGCCAATTTATATCCGGACCGCTCCTCGATGGGCTGATGGTGACCTTTCGAATCACAGCCATCAGTTTCGTACTGGCCTTTAGTTTAGGTTTGGTTACCGCCCTTCTGCGGCTGTCAAACTCACAAATAGGAAAGATTGTCTCCCGGGGCTACGTCGAAATCATTCGCAATACCCCCTTGCTGGTGCAATTGTTTTTTATCTATTTCGTATTGTCACCCGTTTTCGATATCAGTGGGTTTACGTCCGCGGTCCTTGCCCTGAGCCTGTTTGAAGGCGCCTATGCATCGGAAATATTTCGAGCCGGTATCGTCTCCATTCATAGGGGTCAATGGGAAGCAGCCTTTAGTATCGGTTTAAACACCTATCAGACCTATCGTTTGATTGTCTTGCCCCAGGCCATTCGACGTATTCTCCCGCCCTTGACCAGCCAGGCGGTTTCGTTGATAAAAGACTCTGCTCTTGTCAGTACGATTGCTATCTATGATTTAACCATGCGCGGACAGACGATCATCGCAAAAACTTTCCTGGTATTTGAAATCTGGTTCACCGTGGCAGCCATATATCTGACGGTTACGCTGGCGCTGTCATTAACGGTGTTTTATATGGAAAAAAAGTTTAAACTAGACTACTAATCCGGACAAGCCGGGAAGTGCCTAAAAAAAGAAATGCCTAAAGTAAATGTATTCTATCTATTTTATGAAAATAGAAACTCACGCTAAATTGTCATTTCATTAGAATGCAAAAAAATAGCAATTATGATACTAATTACAGAAAAAAGGAGGCATCCAATGAAAACCAGCAGAACATGCGCACTTATTGTCCTTATGTCAGTACTGTTCTTAGGCCTGGCGGGATCGTCAATTGCCGGAAAGCTCCAACAGGAGCTTGTGCAGGAAAGTGCTGTGGAGCAAATACTGAAACGAGGAACCCTTAAAGTCGGCATGTCGACTTTTGTCCCCTGGGCCATGAAAGATAAAACCGGCAAACTTGTCGGTTTTGAAATCGATGTGGCCACTCAATTGGCGGAGGACATGGGGGTAAAGGTTCAGTTTGTACCCACCAAATGGGCCGGCATAATCCCGGCCCTGTTGACCGGAAAATTTGATGTCGTTATCGGCGGCATGAGTGTTCGACCGGATCGAAATTTGAAAGTGAACTTCAGCATCCCCTATGATTATGCCGGTCAATCAATAGTTGCCAACAAAAAGCTGGCGGCCGGTTTCAGCAGCCTTCAAGATTTTAATCACCCGGATGTTGTCATTTCAGCCAGACTCGGATCAACCGCTGCCGACGCTGCCAATAAATTTATGCCCCGTGCCAAAAAGCGTTTATTTGACGATGAAGCCCAGGTCATCCAGGAAGTTGTCAACGGAAAAGCTCACGCTGCTGTGGCATCTGCGCCGCTACCGGCATTTCAGGCCATAAAATTTTCTGATAGGCTCTTTCTACCGGTTCGGGGAACATTTACCAAAGAGCCCATCGGATTTGCTCTGAAAAAAGGCGATTATGACACCCTCAATTATTTTAACAACTGGATTCGAGTGGTTGAAGCCAAAGGGTGGCTGGCTGAACGCAAGCACTATTGGTTTGAGACCAAGGACTGGGAAGGAATGCTTAAATAGTCAACAAAGGGTTCAGAGTTCAGGGTTCAAAGGTTGGAAACTACGTAGCGATAGACGTATAAAAACGTCAACCCTGAACCTCTTGTATGAAACTACATTAAAAGCGAACCGCAGAACCGCAGAATATCGAATGTCGAATGTCGAAGGGTGGTTTCGCTTCGCTCAGTCTTTTTTAAAATGGACAGAATTCATTTATTCGACGTTCGATGTTGGACGTTCGATGTTCGATGTTCATTAGTTTCTTCTTCGATTTGACTGGACGCTCGCGACC
>JAIVWA010000741.1:0-2179 GCA_049190255.1 Gammaproteobacteria bacterium
GAGATCATCTGCCTGTTGAAAGAATACACCAATGGCTGGACAATTCGCAATAAAATGATGGAAATAAAGGAAGACGCGCTCATCGAGGGCGTGCCGGTTTGGACGGCCGAAGATTTTATGAAATATGCCAGGAACTGCAAAATTTGCCTGTTTACCTGACCATCGATCTATCTGTTTCCCTTGACCGGGTGTTTGAATTGTAATACATTTCGTATTATCACAAAAAGGAGGTGAACCGCCGTGCCATTCAGCGTAAGGTTAGATGATGACACCGAAGCTCTATTGATTAAAACGGCTAAAGCTCTGGATACAACAAAATCAGAGATACTGAAAGCATCTATTCAAGACTTTTGCAAGAAGACCTTGAAAGAAAAAAGGAAAAAGCCGTATGATTTACTTTCCGATCTTATTGGCCAGGAGTTCAGCGGGCAGGGAAATCTTGGTATAGACAGTGAAAAAATTTTAAGAAAAGCATTTAAGAGATAAAATGATTCTGCTGGATACCGGACCCATTGTTGCATTGTTTGATGCTTCTGATGATTACCACAAAATATGTGTTGATTTGCTGCAAGGCGTCAATGAGCCTTTGATCACCACATGGCCTGTACTTACAGAGGCATTTTATCTTCTTGGATTTTCGTGGAAAGCTCAGGACAACCTCTGGGAATTTATTATGAGAGGGGGAATTGAGATCTTTTCTCTGGATGATAAACAGCAACTACGATGTCGGCAGTTAATGGAAAAATACTCGGACTTGCCGATGGACTTTGCTGATGGGACGCTGGTTGTTCTGGCGGAATCCAACAAAATTAAGAAAGTCTTTACTCTGGACCACAGAGATTTCCAAATATACAAACCTGCTCGCATAAAAAGTTTTTCATTGCTTCCTTCACGGTTATGACATCCGTATTCATGGTGAAACCGGGTCAGAACGGGTAATTGGATTAATGACGTAAAAGTTATGCATGGCCCTTTGCCTTGCCGCTAACACTCGGCCCTGCTCATCCTAATTTTAGTACTTGAGGTATCGCATCTATGCCTTGGAAAAAAATATTTATTGCCGCTGCCCTGTTGATCGTAGTCCTGATCGTGGCGCTTTATGCGTTTCTGGCCCTCTACGATTTTAACAAATTCAAACCAATGATTGCGCAGGCCGTCAAGGATGCCACCGGACGCGAACTGACCATCACCGGCAATATCGAATTTGAGCTTGGCATCCGGCCGACCCTTGTCGTTGAAGACGTGAGCTTTCAGAACGCATCCTGGAGCTCAACCCCGGATCTGGCTCAGGTCAAACGCCTGGAAGTCCAGATCGCCGTTTTACCCTTGATCACCGGAAAATTGGATTTTGCCCACCTGGTCCTGGTAGAACCGGCTGTGATTGTAGAATTTGATAGTTCCGGAACATCCAATTTTTCATTTGATACCGCCACCACCGGGGAAGATGGTCCATCAGTGCTACCTCCCCCGCCTTTGATATTCAGCGATATTCTTATTGAAAAAGGCCTTTTTACTTATAAGGATGCCCAATCGGACGTTAACTTTTCTGTTCGAATTGACCACCTGGTGGGAGACATACCCGGATTTGACAAATCCCTGCAGTTGGATTTTAAGGGCGCCTTTGATGATATACCGTTAACCCTCAATGGAACCGTCGGTCCCATTTGGGCCTGGGTCGAACCGGGGTATTCAATGCCGGCAAACCTCACGGCAACAGCAGGCGGAGCAACCGCAACGATCATGGGCGAACTTCGCGATCCCATTAATTTTAAAGACCTGGCCTTTGATATTGCGGCCCAGGGATCATCAGTTGCCGAAATCGCCAGGCTGGCAGGGCTGTCCGATGTGCCGGAATTAGGCGCCTTTAAATTGTCCGCCAGGGTCAGCGATCCTGAAGATCTTCTGGGAATAGAAAAGCTGAATATCCAGATTGGGACCGAAGAACTTGCCGCAATATCGCTGACCGGTGACTTCAAAGATGTGCTTGCCCTCCAGGGAGTGAGCCTGAATCTTACCGTCCGGGGCCAGGATTCGGCCAATTTGACACCGCTCGGCTTTCCGGCGCTGCCGGAGCGGGGTGCCTTCCAGGTCAGCGCTCAAATTTCGGATCCTGAGGCTAAAGTGTATACCGTCAGCGATCTAAGGGTCGTCCTGGGTGATAATGAAGTTAGTGGGCAAA
>JAIVWA010000742.1:0-306 GCA_049190255.1 Gammaproteobacteria bacterium
TTGAATACCGGCCCCGCCACCGGAATCGGAACCGGCAATGGTCAGCACCTTGCAGTATTCTCGTGTTTGATTTGTGCTATTCATTATATAATCCCTATCCCAGATCCGCCAAGGCGGAGAACCCAAAAGAATTAATCACGAAAGCACGAAAGGGCGAAAACACGAAAAGGAGACGAGATAAATTTCGTGCTTTCTAGATTTCGTGTTTTCGTGATGGAAAAAGTTTTTTCATAAAATATTCAATCGTCAATCGAAAATAGTCATTTTATTCACCCAGCCTTAAAATGGTCCCAGCCGGTGGGGGCA
>JAIVWA010000742.1:316-2176 GCA_049190255.1 Gammaproteobacteria bacterium
CAGAAATCAGAACAATAAAATGACAACTTAGCGTGAGTTTTTATTTTAATAAAATAGATAGAATACCTCAACTTTAGGCAATTTAGGCACTTTAGGCATTTTTTTTCTTTCACTCACCCAGCCTTAAAATGGTCCCAGCCGGTGGGGGCAATGGGCTTGGTTGCGCCGTCGGGGTAAGTTAGCGTCAATCCGCTCTTATGATTTATTTCACCGATGCGATAAAGTGGCCGTTTGAATTTTGCCTGAAATTTTGCCGCTATCGCTTCAACACTTTCCGGTGCGACAGTGCACAGCAGGGTGTAATCTTCACCGCCGGCAAGGGCATATTCAACGGGATCAAAATCGAAACGGCTGCAAAATTTCAGCAGTGATCCAGAAACCGGTAGTTTATCAGAATATAGGGTGGCCCCCATTTTGCTCTCTTCGGCAATGTGCCCGAGATCCGAGCTGAGTCCATCGCTGGTATCAATGCCGGCGTGGGTGCCGGGCTGCGAGGCCAGAAAGCGCCCTTCGTTCAAGTGGGGTTCAGGTAAAACATGCGCCCGGTGAAGGGCTTGCAGATTTTCGGAGTCGATGGGGATGTTGTTTAAGATCAAGTACAATCCGGCTTTGCTGTCACCCAGACAGCCGGTTGAAACTATAATATCCCCCGGCCGGGCGGCATCACGACACAGCATCTCCTTTTCTGCAACCGTACCCTGGACGACAATATTTATGATTAAATCCTCTTTGGAACTGGTCGTATCGCCGCCCAAAATGTTGACATCAAAGCGGGCTGCCAGATTTTTCATGCCGTCATATAAAGCCTCTAAATATTCCAGGTTACAATCCTGCGGAATGGCAATGCTGACAAATGCTTCCCGGGCTTGACCGCCCATGGCGGCAATATCGCTTAGATTAACGGCCAGCGATTTATACCCCAGGTCGAAACCGGTAATCGAATTTCTAATGAAGTGGACGCGTTCCACCAGCAGATCGGTGGTGATCAGAGAAACCCGGTCCGGCGCCACCCTAAACGCGGCGGCATCATCCCCAATGGCCTTGATGACATTGTCCGGTCGAATCAGGCATCCGCGGCTGATTTTTTTAATAAAGCCGAATTCTCCGATACCGTTGAGCGTCATTTTTTTCTGGCCTCATCGATCATCCGTTTGAGATTCTTGGCTGACGTCTCAGGGTCATCGGCGGCCACGATGGCAGATACGACGGCCACACCATCGCCACCATTTCGGATGACCTCTGCCGAATTGGTTATATTTAATCCGCCGATTCCCACCAGCGGAATTTTAATCCTTTTTCTTATTTCCCGCAGGCCTTCCAACCCCAGGGGCGGTGCCGTGTCGGTTTTTGTCGGCGTGGCGAAAATTGGACTGACCCCGAGATAGTCCGCACCGCCTTTTTCAGCTGCAATTGCGTCCTGAAGGGACTCCGCGGATATACCGAAAATCATCGAACGGCCTGCAATTTTCTGGGCCATTTCCAGCGGTATATCACTTTGTCCCAGATGGACACCGTCGGCTTCCGCGGCCAGGGCGACGTCCAGCCGGTCGTTGATGATCAAGGGAACCCCCCGGGTCTTCAGGAAATTTTTAATGGCCAGGGCCTGCTCGATGAATTCCAGCGTTGAACATTCTTTTTCCCGTAATTGAACACATGTCACACCTCCGGCCACAGCGGCTTGGACGATATCAAGCGTGCTTCGGCCACGGGCCAGCCCCCTGTCGGTGACAAGGTATAATGAATAGTCTATATTTTGTAATTTCATAATGCTTGCCGCCGGCTTCGCAATCCGGAACCTGGATTAGTTAATTGGTTGATAAGTTAAATAGTTGATTAGTATCTTAGTTCTGAAATTGTTGT
>JAIVWA010000743.1:0-2174 GCA_049190255.1 Gammaproteobacteria bacterium
ATATTAATCAATTATAAGATGGATACCCCTTTAAAGTCAAATTTTTCTCGTTGTGTGCGATATTTGTACAGGTGTGGCCCCGCTTATGTGTTTAGGAAGGTTGCGAGGCCGGGTAGCGGTGGAGCCTTAATTACTCGGATGGATGATATCACAGGCTCTTTAGTGGTGCCAAAAGCTTTGCTATATAGCAGAAATCAGCACCGATGCCCTTTTTGAAAAACGATATCACATGAGTTTTTTTTGGGTATAAAACGTGCGTTTTATAACAGATATTCAAGGTTTCGAAGTGAAAATTTCAAATCGAAATCGATAAAATTATAGGGCTCTCTCGGCAGCCTCTTCTTTTGTTTTGCAATCAATGCAATGCGTCGTAACCGGTCTGGCTTTGAGACGTTTAAAAGAAATTTCTTCCTCGCATTTCTCACAAATTCCGAATGTGCCGTTTTCAATTCGTAAAAGAGCTTTTCTTATCTTTCCAGCAAGTTGCCTCTCTCGATCCCTAATGCGAAGCATAAAATTTCGATCTGTCTCAATTTTAGAACGATCTGTAGGATCTGGAAAATTCTCTCTCGGAGTGGTCATGCCAGAAACAGTTTCACCTGCATGGATCGATAGTTCTTCCAACTGATTAGTCAGAATCTTTTTAAAATGTTCAATTTCTTTCTGTTCCATAATCAATTCTTAAAAAATTTAAATTTATCAGTTTAAAATTCAACAGGCATATTGCATTATGCATATCAGTTTAGTATCGTTAAAGATTCGGTTTGTAAATCTTGAAATAGGGCCAATCGGCCGTCCGTTGGGGCATGAAGTGGCTTCTCATTTGACATTCGCCTGACTCCAACAAAATCTTCAAGTGCGCTGCCTATCCCGTGTGGTTGGTTTGAAAAAATTTGACAACCAAAACATTTATGATAAGATATTAATTAGAGTTATTTAGACTCAATTTCCTTGTGCTGGGGCGGTCTGTCGGTGGAGATGGACCGCCCATTTTTTATCCGCACAATAATTTTTCTAAAGCTAAATTTTGACCATGCCGATAGAATTATTGTCATCCCAACTTCTTTTAAATATTCCTGAAATTATATGAGAAGGGGTCAACACCTGGCACCACGCTTTTCAAAAATTATGCCTAAAAGCAAGACCCCAATTTCCCCCTCGGGTCATAGCTTGATGCCCTGTTGCTCAAACGCTTACCAAAGTAAACCATGCGGCTGTCAATGCGTGCATACAGTAGTCAACGCCTTTGCGCTTTCGACTGTGAACACTCGCTATCTTTTGTTTTTGTGCCATTGGTCACCCCTTCTAAATCACACATTCAATATGAAAAGTAATATCATTAAACCCGTAATCCGCGCCCGGGTCATCGATCGGCTTTAAATCTTTGTGGAACATGATGACCGTGACCGCATTGTCCAGATCGGGAGCGAAACTTTTAATGTCTTCTTTGGCCACGTCGATCTCAGCCACAACCGGGTAGCCTTCTTTTTGCCGGTCACCAGCGAAAACTACGTCTCCGGCTTTAAGTTGATTAAACGCCCACGTTTTCACCTGTGCCGTTGTGTTTTTTTCTATCCAAGCTGTTGGCATTGCATACCCTCTTCAATTTTGGGTTATTGATCCATGGTTTGGTATCAACCTACCTCGCACGCTCCAGTCAACCGCTTGCCACCACTCCGCTAATTTTTTCAGTCAACGTAATCGACAAACCACACAATTTGATCCGCCGTGAGTGGATTGTCAAAATCATCAATTGTATGTTTGATCGGGTTTTTCGGAAAAATCGTAATCAAGAACGCCTTGGCAAGCTCAGGAAACTGCTCAATGTCGTAATCAGAAATTTCGTACTCTGCCACAACTGGGATTCGTTCGGCTTGGCGGTCACCTGATATTAGAAGTTGTCTTAATTTGTAATGCTGTTCTAAGACGTGCTTCATAACCCTGCCACTTGTGTAATACTGCCGATACGATTCTGGCATCATGCACCCCCTTCAATTTGTGGTTAAACCCCCTTAAAATGGGGTTCGGGGAAAAAGATTGTTGATTCTCGTCGATCTCAGCGCGTCGCTTTTTTCGCACGTTCAATGATTTCCTTGGCCTTGGCCATTCCCGCCTTGGTCAAGGTGATACGCTCCGCGTTCGGACCATATCTGCATGGCATATCTTGCCATATC
>JAIVWA010000744.1:0-2172 GCA_049190255.1 Gammaproteobacteria bacterium
GAAGAAGGACTGGAAGCAGGTGTTTCCGGCAAAGTAATGAATCAGAATGATAAAACTACAAAGAAAACCATGAGGAGTAAAACAAAAGATGAACGTCGAACATTCAACATCCAACATCGAACGTCGAATGAAAAGAAAAGCCATAGTAGCGGCCGGGAGCATCGCGTTCCTTTTACTGTTTGCGACGCTGTTTACAACGAGCGCATATGCGCAGGATAAAGTAACACCCGCCGAAGCAAAGAAAATCGCCAAGGAGGCCTACATCTTCAACTACCCATTGGTGATGTACTACCGCACCATGTATCTCCAGGCGATAGACACCAAGTCGAAGTCTTACAATGGTGGTTTTGGTAAATGGCTGCATCTGGGTACGTCCTCGCCGAAGGATACTGATATTGTTGCACCGAACAACGACTCGCCATACTCCTATGCGTGGCTCGACCTGCGCGCTGAGCCATGGGTGTTGACAATACCGAAGATCGAAAAAAACCGCTTCTATACCAGCCAATGGGATGATCTCTGGGGTTTCGTGCTTGACAATGCCGGTTCAGTTGAAGACGGCAACGATGGTGTCAGCGTACTGCTGGCATCTCCGACATGGAAGGGTGAACTGCCCAAGGGTGTTAAACGTGTCATCCGGGGTGACACAGAATTTCTCGGCACATTGACACGTACCCAGTTGCTCGATCCCAAGGATCTGCCCAACGTTAAGAAGATTCAAAAGGAATATAAGCTGCAACCGCTCAGCGCCTATATCGGCAAGCCGGCACCGAAGGCGGCTCCTGCGATCCAGTGGAAGCCCTGGAAAAAGGACTCCGAGACGACTTCAGAGTTCTGGGACTACGTGAATTTTCTGTTGCCACTCACCACGCCGAATCCGCAGGATCAACCCATTCTGGAAAGGATGGCTAAAATCGGTCTGGGCGTCAATGCATCAAAGCCAAATGCGAATATACAATCCGCTATGGCAGAAGGTATGAAAGAAGCATTGGCTGAGTTGAAAAAGGCTTCACAAGGTAGTGTCGACCCGGCATTGTTCTTTCGCTCACGTAAGGATACGAACAAGGACTATTTCAATCGCGCCCTGGGCGTCAACGTCGGCATCTTTGGCAATGTGAAGGCAGTCTCGGTCTATTTTTCGGTTCCCAAAGACGGCCAGGGAGAGCTCTTCGATGGCAGCAAACACAACTATTCAATTACGTTTGCGGCAGATCAGATCCCGCCTGCGAAGAACTTCTGGTCATGGACGATGTACAAGATGCCTCAGCGCTGGCTGGTCGATAATCAGATCGACCGTTATTCCATCGGCAGCGCCACACCCGGATTGAAGAAAGCCGCGGACGGGTCAATCACCCTTTACTTCCAGGCCAAGTCGCCTGGCAAGGATAAGGAAAGTAACTGGCTGCCCGCGCCCGAAGGCCCTTTCTGGCTGGTGCTTCGCACCTACGGACCGGGTAAGTCCATCCTGGATAAGACCTGGAAATTGCCGCCGGTGAAGCAGGTGAAGTGAACTACAAAATCAAGAAAGGAGAAAAATGATGAAGTTATACAAACAATCAGCAACAGCAGCGCTTTGTTTCGCCTTAGTACTGGGGATTTCTGCAACGGTGAGTGCCCGGGATAATGCAAATCGGTTTTATCTGCCACAGCCGGATCAGCCCTTCGAGGGCAAAGTCGACACGCGCATTGGCACGCTGGAGTTCAACAACCAGTATCCGTCCAAGGAGACCATGGAGACAATTCTGGACGCCATGGATTTTCACGGCGCCACTCAGGCTTTTCTGTGGGGGATTCCGATCGCGTCATTCTCGAATCTCCAATACTACCTTCATGACAAGTTCAAATTCAGTCAGACTGAGTTTGTCGTATTCGGGACCCTGGAAGAGAAGCTCGGCGTCCTTACGGCAAACGCGACAACGCCGTACATCTGTGCGATGCCGGACCTCACCAAGACCGGTCCGTTGGTGATCGACATGCCTGCAGGGATGCTTGCGGGGATGGTCAATGATTTTTGGGAGCGGCCGGTCACCGACATTGGCCTGGTTGGACCCGACAAGGGCAAGGGTGCCAAGTACTTGATTACCCCGCCCGGCTACAAGGGTGTGCACCCAAAAGGTTACCTGGTATTCGAATCGCCGACGAACAACATCTTCCTGGCGATCCGCATCATCG
>JAIVWA010000745.1:0-2165 GCA_049190255.1 Gammaproteobacteria bacterium
GACGGCGGAATTGATCCGGGTCAACCGTATTCTGTTTTACGCCCGTAATCGAAACCTGATTGCAGAAGACACACTGATGGGGACAGCCGGCGTGGGGGAGGAAAATGGGAATCACAAATGGTCGATGCTTTTGTTGATTTTGTCTGCGCGACGTCAAAACCATGATATGAATAAAATTTCATTTTCCGTTGGAGGATCGCCCCGCGTAGGGCGGGGCTTGAGGACCGCTGCGCTTAAGGCGTGAGGCAAAAGATTTTTACCTCCAACCTCAAGGCCCGCAGGGCCGATCCTCAATCCGCCGCAGGCGGAGCTCCTGAAGTTCCGCTGTGAGAGGGACGCTCATTGAGATTCTTTTTTGAGAATCTCCAATGCCTTTCGGGCGGCATCCTGTTCGGCGGCCTTTTTATTTTTTCCGGTACCCTGGGTTTCGGCATCGAGCACTTTCAGTGCTATCCAGAAGGTTTTATCGTGATCCGGTCCCTCTTCCCGGATGATTTTATAATCCGGCATTGCGCCGTGACCGACCTGAACCATTTCCTGCAGTTGGCTTTTATAGTCGTGATTGCTTTCTGCTGAATGCAATCGATCGATCAATGGCCCGAAGTTTGCTTCGATGAATTTGAAGGCAGCATCAAATCCCCCGTCCAGGTAGACGGCAGCAGCCAGGGCTTCATAGGTGTCCGCCAAGATGGAAGTTTTTTCCCGGCCTTGGGTTTGGATCTCTCCTTTTCCAAGTTGAATATAGTTGCCAAGCTCAAATGAGCGCGCCATTTTTGCAAGCTGGGATTCATTGACAAGGTTGGCACGGCTTCTTGAGAGCTCACCTTCTTTTATATCCGGATAGCGGTGCATGAGAATGTGACCGACAATCAAATTCAAAACGGCATCTCCAAGAAATTCGAATCGTTCATTATCCGTCAGATTCTGATCCGCAAGTTCATTGACGTAAGAACTGTGCCGCAAGGCTTCTTGCAGAAGACCTTTATCGCTGAATTCATAGTGTAAATAGTGCTCGATTCCTGACGGATCTTTTGCTTCCATTATCTTACCTGTTACCTGAATTTTGCACGCAAATGGCCCTCGTCATAGTTCGAGATTAATTTGCCGTAATTGACTTGGAGCGGTTATTGTTGCATTAAAATTCAGGTATCTATTTTTTGAAATTTTAATGCTAAATGCACAAAGACGTATCCGTTTAAAAATTTTTTAAAGCTAGAAGAATTATAAAATATTACAGTCTGTTAATTACGATTATTTTTTTAAATATGCCAGCAGCTGAATTGAAATAAAAATAAAAAGATGCGAAGCATAAAATAATTAAGCCGCCGGAGCTTCGATCTTATAAATTTCTTCAGTTTTCAATGAACCATTTACAACCCCGAATTTGCTGTTTTCCGGGGCGGATTAATTAACTTTTCGTATAATTCGTATGAAACGGACAGGTTGCCTTTGCCCGATCCCATTTTGATATCCGGATGAATGGCGCCGTGAAAATCGCTACCGCCGGTCATTAATAAATCATATTGTTGCGCCAGTTTGGCAAAAAGTCGGGTTTGATCCGGGGTATGTTCCGAATAGTACACTTCCACTCCCTGGATTCCCATCCGCTTTAATTGGCGAATTAACGCATCAAGCTGTTTTTCGTTTTCGTAATCCAGTAAGCCCGGATGGGCCAGTACCGGGATTCCTCCGGCACCCAAGATTACATCAATTGCTTTTGAACAGTTTACACGGTATTTATCCACATAAGCCGGTTTATCTGTACCCAGAAATTGTTCAAATGCTTCATTAAGCGAGGCAACCACGCCTTTTTTGACCAGTATTTGGGCAATGTGAGGTCTTCCCAGCTGCGCCTCTCCCGCTTCTTCGCGGACTTCTTCCAGGCTGATAGAAATACCCAGTTCATTTAAGCGGTTTATAATCGACGGATTGCGGTCTTTTCTGGCCTGCTGGAGTGTTTCAAGGGTTTGATTCAACACCAGGTCATCAAGACGGATCGAATATCCCAATAAATGGAAGCTTCCGGATCGGGGATAAATTGGAGGGGGGGCGGCACTGATTTCTACGCCGGTTAAAAAATCCAGTGCGGGAGGAATGCCGCCTTTTAAAGCTTCACTTGAACCGGCCAGCGTATCGTGGTCCGTTATTGCAATCGCCTTCAGCTT
>JAIVWA010000746.1:0-2163 GCA_049190255.1 Gammaproteobacteria bacterium
AAAAACAAATATTATAACTGAAATCATTGTGGGAGAACAAGGGGACGTTGGGAGAACAAGGGGACATCCTATAATCCTCCTGTCAAGAGTAAAATGAAAAAATTTGTATTTTGCATTATTTCAATGACATAGAGCGTTGATCATTTTCAGGACGCACTTCTCCTTATAAATTTTTAATAAATTTTCGGCGAATCCCTCACTCAAGCGAACCTTGCATCTGATCGTTACGTTTATCCGGCATGCCAACTGCTGTGGCCAGCCAATCATCCCTAATCAAGATTTTTCAGTTCAGTGAGAGGCTCAGTATTGTCCCTCCAGAGGTCTTAAGCCCCTACGTTGTTGATCGAGCTCTCTCGCCGAAGATGAGAAACTATTTACTCTATAACCAGATGATTCGGATCAAACGCCTCTTTTTTCTTCATTATCGTCCAGGCTATTTTCAGCATTTTTGCAGCCAGCTTTACTTTCATTTTCGTTTTGATACCACGCTCACGTTCCCGTCCGCGAAGCGTTCGGGTAAAGTAGCGAATGAAATCCCGGTTGCGACTCGAAGCTACATGAGCGGCTTGATAAAGCGCATAGCGAAGTTCGCCGTTTCCTCTTTTGGATATGACCGGAACCGCATCGTCGCTTCTTTTGCCGCTGCGCTGCGCATTAAGATCATAGCCGGCTAACTTTAAAACTTGGCTACTGTTGTCAAAACGCCAGGGATTGGCAACCGAGGCTATAACCCTGGCAGATATATACGGCCCGAATCCGGGAATCGTCAGCAGCCATTTGTATTCAGCCAACTGAATACAGATATCGGCCATTAGATCTGAAATTTCTTTCAACTGCCCGCGAACCTCTTTGAGCTTTTCCACCAAAAGCTCCGCTTCAAACTCTGCAGCCGGTCCCATCGGACATCCGATCGATTCCACCGCCAGCCGATGGATCTTTTGTAAGCGCAGTTTTTGTGCAATCCCGCGCTGGGTGCTGGTGACCATCGAGAAAAACTCATCAAACTCCATGGCGGTAATCTTGCCAGGATCCAGGCACCAGCGAACGATGGCCAGGCTCTCCGTTTCACAAGCGCTGTAAAAACGATCAAGCTCAGGAAAGTATAGAGCCAGCAGATTGTTTCGAATCCGCATCCGAAGGCTGTGTTCCTCTTTCTTCAAGCGCCTTCGTAGCGACAACAACTGCCGCAGCTCGTTGATACTACTTGGCGGATAGTCATAATAAAGACATTTGCCCCGCGAGACCAAATCAGCGACATTGGCCGCATCCTTATCGTCGTTTTTGTCCCAGCGCCCGTCGAGAAGCTCGCGGTTGTATTTAACCGCTTTGCCGGTGACAAGCACCACATGACATCCGCACCGGATTAGATGCGCGCCCAACGGCTTGTGATAATTGGCCGTAGGCTCCATGCCAAAGACTACCTTGCTAAGTGTGTTTTGAATTCTGATTGCCTCGCTGCGTTCCAACAGTTTGCGAAAACCTTCGAGATTGTTTTCAAAGATCAGTCTCCTGAGCAACGATTTTCCCGTAGAGCTACCCATAAACGCATGATGTTTATCTTTGGCCACATCGATGCCAACCACCAAATAATCATCAGATCCACGGATCTCGCTTATAATTTGACAGAATTGTTCTCTCCTGATAATGTCTTCATTGTTCATCGCAACCTCCTTTTAGCATTTTAGGGTTTATTAAACGGTTAACTCTATGCTATCAGGAGGTTGTTTTTTTTACCATGTAGTAGATCAATTCTTTTCTACTACATTTACAATAACTAGCAGAAGTATATTCTATAGTTATATTACTATATAACGTTGTTGACTGAGTTGACTAACTATCTTGAGCTGTTGGGTTAATAGACGTCTATGCATTAACCCGTCCGTAGTGTTTCATACTATTTGCCCTCCTCAATTCATCCAGGCTTTTAAATCGGTGCCGATGGGAATGAGCCCTTTGTAGGGTTTATGGTTCTAAAAATTTACAATATCGCTTGCTGCTCGTAAGGGATAGTTGCCATGGGCCAGCTTAATGATTAAAGTAATTTCGGCGGAGGAAAACCCCTATGAAAATATTAATCATTGGAGCCACCCGTGGCATCGGTTTACGGGTCCTTCAGCAAGCGCTTACAAAAGGTCATGACATAACCGTTTTGGCTCGATCTCC
>JAIVWA010000747.1:0-2160 GCA_049190255.1 Gammaproteobacteria bacterium
GTACCAAACTGGCCCATGACATTACCGAAATTCGACCCGGTGAATTCAAGGGCCCCGCCTTCCATAAAGGCCATACCGTCTGCAATGAAGACCTGTGCCATCTCCAGAAACTCGGGAAGAATAATCTCTACCTGATCGATTTGGAAGAAGACGAAATCCATGAGAACCAGGCGGCCGCTATTCTGGCCAAGGCCCTGGCCGGTGAGGGAATTGCCTGGAAGGATGAGCCCCATGAAGGCAAGATCAACCTGCTGGCCGAAACCGACGGGTTGTTTAAAGTCGACACGACCGCCCTGGCGGCCTTTAATATGGTGGATGAGGTCATGTGCGCCACCCTGCACAATCACACCCTGGTTAAAAAAGGTGAAAAGGTGGCCGCCACCCGGGCCATTCCCCTGGTCATGAAACGGGTTGCCATCGAACGGGCCGCATCCATCGCCCGCCAAAACGGGGCGGTGCTTGCGGTTAAAGCCCTGCGACAGGCCAGAGTCGGCCTGGTGATCACGGGCAACGAAGTTTTCCATGGTCTGATCGAAGATCGCTTCGCGCCGGTTTTAAGCGAGAAAGTGACCGCTCTGGGCTCTAAAGTGGATGGGATCGCTTTTGCCCCCGACGATGAAGAACTTATCAGCAAAGCCATTGGCAATCATCTGGACAGAGGTTGCGATTTGATTATGCTCAGCGGCGGGATGAGTGTCGATCCGGATGATGTCACCCGCAAGGGGATTCAAATGGCCGGTGCCACGGAAATGAACTACGGCTCGGCGGTGCTTCCGGGCGCCATGTTCCTGGCGGCCTATATTGGGGAAATTCCCCTGCTGGGGATACCGGCCTGCGGCCTGTATCACCGCATCACGGTGCTGGACCTGGTGCTGCCCCGTATTTTGGCCGGTGAGACCATCGGCAAGGCGGATCTGGCCTTTCTGGGCCACGGGGGGCTTTGTAGAGACTGCGAGGAGTGTAGCTACCCCCACTGTCCCTTCGGCAAATAAGAATGGGTTTAGCCAGTTGTCCCGTTTGCCCGTTGGCCGGTCGAAAAATAAAAAATCCGATTAATTTCCTTTTTGAACGGGCAAACGGGCTCAACCGGCTAACTGGTCAACCTAATATTTTGTTTTCACCTTAGAACATTCGAATTTAGTCGTTCCTTTCAAAAGGGTTATTGAATGGCGAAACTTAAATTGAGATCGAGTCAGTGGATTGTGGATGAAGATGACAATGCCATCATCGGCAAGGGTCGCATGGAGATCCTGGACAATATCGAAAAAACCGGGTCTATTAACCAGACTGCCAAAATGATGAAGATGTCCTACAAGGCGGTCTGGAGCAAAATCAAAGCCACTGAAAAGCACCTGGATACCCTCATCGTACATACCGATAGAAAAGAAGGCTCCCGCCTCTCAAAGGAAGGTAAGGAGCTTCTGGAAAAATACCGGCTTTTAAAAAAAGAATGTTTGTCGGCCGATGACAAATTGTTTCGCCGTATTTTCGAATAGAATAAGCCCTACCGCCGAGAGAGAGACAATTTTGAAAAGACTCGCCAGGACGTTCAGATGGATTTATTTCACCCTGCTAATTTTTAGTTTTTTCGGTTGCGCTGAATGGAAATATCGAAAGCTGGAAAGCGCAGAGCTGATAACAGGTACAGCGCTCAGACAAAACTGGAATGATTACATCGTATATTATCGGCCCAATGCCGGCATATTGTATAAAATAAAAAATAATAGAAACATTGAATTGCCCGGCAAGTGGGTGAAAGTGGCCAGCGAAGATGAGGTAACCGACAACACGGTTTTCTATTTAACGGATGTCAGGAAGATCCTGGACCAGGATGATGAGCTGTATGGATATATCGTGTATTCCTACAGAGATAGTGCGTTTATCAAAATTATTGATGCAAATACGGTGGAGTTAATTTACAATCATCAGGTCCAGGAAGGTCGGTAATTTAGTTTTAAATTCGTGAAAGTAAAAGCATATTGATAATTTTGGCACATTGTGGTAGCGATACAATTTATGACTAATGCCTGATGTTAAAGTGACCCCAACTGTTCTTGCGAGTGACTCCCTAACCCGGATAAACCGGAAAATGCCTAAAGTGAGCTAAAGTGCCTAAAGTAAATGTATTCTATCTATTTTATGAAAATAAAAACTCACGTT
>JAIVWA010000748.1:0-2158 GCA_049190255.1 Gammaproteobacteria bacterium
GTTTAGTTTTTCATTGAGCGTCATTTTATCCTCCTTTAGATGTTGATGGTTAAAAGATTTCCGTGGAAGCCAGTCTGACATGTTCGGCATTTACCACGGTGTGCTGCTGTGCGGCGGCGGCGATCAGCGCCCCTCGGGCCAGATGATTTGCTTTTCTAAACAGTCCACCGGAGCCCTGTTGAATGGCGGTGATGGCGGTCTGATCAAAAAGATTTTGTTTCACCCCTGCGATTGACAAGTGATGTTTGAGATAATCTTCCATTCCGGCAAGATCGGTGCCCTGCAGGTGGCTGCGGGCTACGATTCTCGACGCCAGCGGTTGAGAAGAACGGTAGGACAGTTTGTCGATGAGGTTATTTTGGCCGGCCAAGATGATGGGCAGGTAGGGTTTGGAGTCTTTTTCAAACTGACAGATGGTATGCAGTTCGGCAAAGACTTCCAGGCGCAACAGTGAAGCCTCATCGACGAGCAACACCACTTTGATTTTTTTCTCACAGACCAACGCAATGATTTCTTTTTTGATCAGCCGCAACATCATGGCTTTAGAGTTGGTTTTGATGTGAATGCCCAATTCATTGACCAGTAGGCGGTAAAATTCCATGATAGCGCCTGAGGATGCGGTCATATACAGGCTCTTGTACTCGGAAGGGTGTAAGTGTTCGGCCGCATAGCGAATAGCAGTGGATTTACCACTGCCCACCTCACCGGTGACAAGGCCGATGGCCCCGATGCGGATGACATAGTCAAAGCGATCTTTGACATCGATGAGTTCAGCTGTTTTTAAGATATCGTTTATGCTGATATCGGTGCCAAAGGGTTCTTTTTTCAGCCCGAAGAAGCTGCGGTAATTATTGTTGATCATCGTCTCTCCTTTTTGAAGCCCACAGTTTTCCGCCCCCATATTCAGTAAGTTGGGCATTGGAGTGGATTTGGGGATTATTGTTTTTATCGCGTTTGATACGGCAATTGACATTGAGGTTGACTGCCACCAGCATGCCGAAAGACTTATTTTGATATTTGACCTCAACTTGTTGGGGGTCACTGTCATGGTAGAGCAGTTCCACCCGTTTTCCGATCAGAGCTACCGGACCCTCAAACAGCCGTCCGTTGAGGGTGATTGTGCGGTCTTTGTTGACCTTTCTGCGAGCCACTTTGCGAAAGTAGTCGTAGAGGTTATCCGGGGCCGCTCTGAGACACTGCAGGTTGGCCGCAAAGCGTTCAATGGGGCTTTGCTTGGTGCTGGAGTGTTTTCTTTGATGGTAAATGTTGCTCAGCCAGCCATCAAAGGCTTCATTGAGCTCATATAACGTTTGGCCTTTAAAGCCGGGTAAAAACTGCCCGCGTACGGTTCTAAAAAAGCGCTCGATTTTGCCACGTCCCTGGGGTGTATAGGGTTTGGAATGAATCAGCGCGATAGCTAATGAGGCGCAGACATATTCCAGGTGCCGGCTGCGGAAGGCGGCGCCATTGTCCACATAAAGCTTGCGTGGCAACCCGCGTTTGGCCAGGGCACTTTCAAAGGCATCCAGATAACAGACAAGGGCTTCTGACAGGTAAAATTGGCCATGGGCAATCAGGCGGCTGTGATCATCTATGACGGCAATCAGATAGCTTTTTCGCATCTTGCCGTTAACATCGACTTTAGGGCCGTGCATGACATCGCTTTGCCATAGGTCGTTTGGCAACTCGGCTTCAAACTTGCGCCGATCCACAGGCTTTTTTACCTGCAGATGGATCAAGTCTTGCTGATGCAAAAATCGATAAACCGTGGAGTTGTTCAATACGATGTCGGGGCTAACCCGGTTGATCTGTTCGATAAGCTGGGGCACGGTAAGCGCTGGTGTCTCTAATTTTAACTCGATTAGCGACAGGCAGGTCTCTTCATCCATGGCCCGGCTTTTGCCCTGATCGCATCGATCTTTGGGCTGCAGCGACTTTAAATCACCGTTGCTGTCTTTATAAAGACGACGCCATCGGCTGATGGTGCCCATGCTAAGCCTGGTTTTCTCTGAAAAGGGGATTTGCCATTTGCGGGCGCACTTATCGCGCATCAGACGCCTTTTTTCAGCTCGGCTCATCTGGGAGCCGATGACAAAGTCGCTGATAACGCCGAATCGAAACACCGCAACCTGCATTTTTTCATCTTCAGTCATAATTT
>JAIVWA010000749.1:0-535 GCA_049190255.1 Gammaproteobacteria bacterium
AGTTTTTCAGCGCGAACCAGTTCAGCCCCTCCAAAACTATTAACCTGGAACCAAGCCTTTGATTGCGGCGAGGGATTAGAAGCTATCTTTAAAAGGCCTTTTGGCCTAATCCTCCAAAGGTTTAGGGACGTTGTTGACAAAGTATACAAACCGGAATATAAATGGGTATTGAGAAGAAAGAACAGGTATGGGATGGATAGGTGGTCAAAAGAAAAGAGAGATAAACAGCAGGGACCAAGTAACAAGTAAGGGGGTTGATATGCCGCGAGGCCCAAGGATAGATGCTCCGGGGACTTGGCAGCGGAGAGTTTGTGAGTGAGTTTGTACAATTTGTCAACAACGTCCCCAATCCTACATAATAGGGAATAAGCCAGCGTAACGATAAGGGAATGATGTTAGATGAGATGCTGAAGTAGAACAGCGGTGAGCCAATTAGTAGTCCTGTAATTCCTCCCATCCAGGGTTTTTTAACTCCAACAATAGCTCCAAGCAACCCAACAATGAAAATGATAGTAGAAAGGCTCATCATTATTTC
>JAIVWA010000749.1:544-2155 GCA_049190255.1 Gammaproteobacteria bacterium
CCAATCATATATCGGACGTCGCCGGGTCCCAATTCCGAATTCAAATACCTCTGTCCTCTGACCTCTGTCCTCTGTATTCTGTCATCTGTCATTTCACCACCAGATCCAAAGAGCGCTTCGACAGGGATTCGCATCCGGTTTCGGTGACCACGACGGTGTGTCCGAAGCACATGGCCTGGTTGCTGTCGCTGTCCATCAGAATCATATGTAAAAAGAACACCATGTTTTCGGCGGCGATGACCGGGTTGCCGTGGTAAAACATCGGCCAGTCCATCCAGTTGGGAGCAAAGGTGGTACCCAGGCTGTAGCCGGTGGCATTGAGCCGGTGTTGCTTCATGTCGGCGCTGTCGCAAATTCGCGCATAGGCATCAAACACCTCGCCGATGGGTCGGCCGGGTTTAAGGGCCGCCATACAGGCTTCCATGGCATCCATGGTCACCGTGTGCATTTTTTCATGGAGCGGCGTGGCTTTACCGATAGGAATGGTGCGCATCATGGCGGCATGATAATGCCGGTAGGCCGCCGCCCATTCAAGGGTCAGTTGATCCTGGCTGTCAAGCTTGCGACGACCCGATTTGTAGCGGCACAAAAGGGCGTCTTGGCCCGAGCCGATGATAAACTCGTTTCCCGGGTAGTCGCCATCGCCGGAAAAAATAACGCCTTGCATGGCCGCCAGAATGTCTCCTTCGTTCGCGCCCGGTCCTGCCAGGCGGTAGGCTTCATCATGGGCCAGATCAGCCAGCTCAGCGGCTTGGCGCACATACTCCAGCTCAGCCGGGCTTTTCACCACGCGAAGGCGACTGATCAGATCAGATGCATCTTCAAGGTCACAGAATCCGGAAAGGGCGGCTTCCAGCAGTTTACCGTTTTTGGCTGTTAATCCATAGGCATCGTATTCAACACCAAGCCGCTGGCCGCGGCAGCCAAATTCATCCAGAACCTGTTTTAGTTGAACCGCCGGATCGGCTTCGGCACTGTCCTGCCAGATGCGGATATCTTCAATGACGGACGTGTGACGCGCCTGACGCAAATCCGGTGCCCGGGTCAACAGCATCAGGTTTCCGTCCAGATCGAGATAGAGACACTGAAAAAAAACATACCCGAAACTGTCGTAGCCGCTCAGGTAATACATGCTTTCCTGTCGAAACATTAAAAGGCCGTCCAACTGCCGGCTTTTAAGCTGCTCGATGGTCCTGTGCTGTCGTTCGGTGAATTCTTCTGTGGTGAAGTGTAAAGACATAGATTGCCCCTGGTGGATCGATTCCAAGTTAAGATTTGAATTTTACCGCTCCGGTATATGTAACTCGATCGATTGAAACGCTATAGCTCCCTAAAGAATGTAAAATATTATTCTGGGCAACGTTAATTAGGAATTAGCATACTAGTACCCCTGTTAATCCATGTCCGGCATAATATCTTCTGACAACCCCATCCCATCAATCAGGATCGATTTGTATATTTCAAGCACTTGCGCTGTAAAATCATCATCCAGCTGAGGCGGTGTTTGGGCGACCATGATCCCGCTTTTTAGAATGCAGACCGTTATCCCCTTTGGATGTTCGAAAGTAATGCCGAACCTTCCCGTTGATTTTACCGGCAGTCCTTTTTTTT
>JAIVWA010000750.1:0-2146 GCA_049190255.1 Gammaproteobacteria bacterium
ATTTTATTAGGCCAGATGTGGACCGACACTATTGGCATTTTTGCTTATCCAGAATACGTTGCCCAAGATCATCTTGCCTTGATTCATCTTGTTGGTTCACCGGAAGAGGCAGTGGACTTACTATTGCAGACAATAATAGTTTTGAGTGGAGAACAGGGTAAATTGGCTGAATAATATTGCCTGAACAAACATGACTGAGTCTGGTGAATAAAGCTCAAGATCGTTAAGCGGACATAGACTGCACTAGATAAACTGGATGTGATCCAGTTGGTACTTTTAGCCACGAGTTAGCTACGAAATGGCGCATTTTAGGCCAGAGACCAAAAAAAGCATATCTAATCAAGCTCGTTGGCCCATCCGCCGTCGCGACTGCAGCATATACTCGTGTTGGCTGCCTTTGCTGTTGCCGATATTGATGAATACGACGGCAGTTGACCATGAGAGCAGAGCAACAGGCGACCATGGCACTTCGAATCACACCGCGGACCGGCAACTTGCCTGTCGGAAAGACATGCTTGAACGATCGTACAGAAGACTCGACACCGGCCCGCAGAGCATTGTTGGCAGGGCTCATGCCTTGGCGCAGCAAGGCGACCTGGATCCAACGTCGATTCACGTTCAAGGTAGGCGGCTTGCGTTTATTAGGTTTCACTCGACACTGCTCATTGAAAAAGAGGCAATCCGCACAAGCTGCCCGGTCAAAACGAGCCAGCAACCAGTTGCCCTTACGCCCAGCATCCAGCTTCGCGACTTGACCTTGAGGACAAATAACCATCCGTGCCAGGTCATCATCGTCCAACAACCAGGTGTATTCCTCCCAGCCCCATCGCTCAGGAGCGGTCCGACGCCCACGAATTCGGGTCGGCAACATTTGCACCTGATGGTCCCGACAAGCCGTCTCACCTGTCTCGCCGGTGTAACCGCCATCCACCGTTATCTGCTTTACCGTGATGCCGCGGGCGCTTTGTTCTGCCAACGATTCTGCCAGCAACTGTCCATCATCGGTGACATTGGGAGCCAACTGCACACTAGTCAGCAATTGCACTGGATTGTCCGGGTCACACGTTTCACTCAGATTGGCCACATATCCCTGGTGTCCTTTCCCGCCTTTCTTACGGTAGGTTGCTTCCGAATCGTGGGGCGATTGCAGCCCACTACCTGGTATTTCATCGGTCGGCCGCATGTTTACTTGTTTGTCATCGTCTACGACATACAAATCTTGCAGGACACGCTCAACCATTTGGATGATCTCAGCATCGGCCTGATTTTGGGTCAATACCGCGACCAGTTCCAGCAGCAACTGGCCTACTTGTACCAAATGACCCGCCACCTCTTCATGCTTGATTCGGTAGCAGAAATTCTGTGGTTTGGGTTTCAAGTATTTTCCATGGTCTGCATACCACTTTTCAATATCGGCCGCCGGCAAGGCACTCATACCTTTCTGCAACACCGACAACACCAAGCTCAAACGGTTCATTTGGGCTATATTGCTCAGCAATTGGGTGCTGTCCATCCGTTGCCAGCCTGTTTTCAACTCGAGTTCCGCCAATTGCTCATCAGTTATTGCCTTGAAGGTCTCTTGGTACAGGTTAATGTTCGTTTCCTGGGCATACTCACGTACGCGACGCCGAAAATTGTACAAAGTCCGCAATACCGGAATTTCCTCATTCAGGTTATTCATTCCCAGCGCGTAGCGTACCAGCAAGTCAAAATGTATATTCTCTTCCAACTCAGCATCGCTCCAGCCAAACCCTGTCTTGAGCATGTCGGCACCTATCAGTACGTTTACCGCTGCATTGGGCCGCGAGTCCTCTTCACTATACAAGACGGAAAATGGCTCTTCGGAAATTCGCACAAACACATCGTGATAAAAAGTGTGCGCCCACGAGGCTTCCATTTTCCGGCGCAACTTGGGTGGCAACAAAAACTGGCTGTCGAACAAGCTGGATTGTTGATGCTTCTTATTCTTTCGAAACATGGGGCAACTCCTGTATTTGCTTGCCCTAATTTTACCAGTTTTCTCTAGATGTAGCTGTTTGTTGTGCCCTGTAACCTTTTTTCAGGAGACTCATTAATAATAATTGATCGAGACTGGTATTAAGGCTGACCAATGTTTTGATCGTTATTTAATCGCTCCAGGTAACGT
>JAIVWA010000751.1:0-2140 GCA_049190255.1 Gammaproteobacteria bacterium
GACCTGGTTTTTATAATCGATTGAGTACTCCACATTCTTTAGAAAATTCATCCCAAGAAGCCCGCTGTGATTAACCGGGGCCCCCTCATGGGCGATGATAAGCACACCGGCATCTTCCATTTTAAACGGCCCCACTTTCACGTAGCTGACCTTACCCAACTCCGTGTAGATATTTGCCCCCCCGGCGACCTGGGCCAAACCCTTATTAAGAGCGACGATGTTGAGCTCATCTGCCACCTTCCGATTCAAGACGATCTGCGAGGCCCCTGTATCCAGTAAAAGATTGACTTCGACTTCAATGCCGTTGTTGTTAAACGTTACCGGAATCAGTATCCGATTACCTTCCAATATTACTCTGGTCTCAGTCTTTTCCTGCAGTTTCTGCCTGGCGGCTTCCGATTGTTTGCGTCTTTCCTCTTCCTCGATCTGCTGGGTTTGCAGTAGTCTTTCATTTACCTGGCGTTCTTGTTCCCGTGCCTGCTCCTGCAACTGCTCATTTTCCCTTTCAAGTGCCCGGGATCTTTCTTCCTCGGAAAGATTGTCATATTTTTCCCGATACACCTTTATCTGATTGTGATACTTTTCCGGTACCCTGGAAAGATCGTCGACATAAAAAATATTTCCCTCGTCATCGACATATTTATAAAACTCGGCCCCCGAATTCGGAGGCCAGGATGCCAAAAGGCATAGTAATAACATTAGGTGCCTGAAGTATTTTTGGCGTTTAATCATAGATCTGCAATACCATAATTTCGTTAATCGTTAATTGTTATTAGTTAATGGTTGATGGGATTAAAAAGCACCACGGACTGCCAAACTTTCAAATAACGAATAACTAATAACCATTAACTCTTTTTTATTCAGTGCACGATGGAGTTCGCATAATAGGACACCACATCATACTCTTCAGGGACGATTTTGTATATCCCGTCGGATTCAACCACCAGATGTCTTAATTTTAGCATATTTAACGCGTCTAAGATGGTTTGAACCCGGCTTCTGGTCGTAACATATACCGGCACCCTGTCGGCCTGAAGCTTTTCGATTAACTGGTTTACCTGGGCTTCAACTTCAAAAGCGCTCAAACCCCGGTCACCGGTTTCCCTCATAACCGTTGCCACCAGAGAGACCGGCAAAGCCGGAACAACCTGTTTGATGTCGGACATCAGCCGCTCAGCAAGTTTTTCGATTTCAGAAAAACGGGCGTCACGTTCCATCCGGCTGAAATCAATATCGGCCTCACGACAATATTTGCGCATGGAGATCCGGGGCCCAAAATTGACACAGGCGTATCCGAAGCGCTGCCAGCGGCTGAGGATCATCAACATCACGCAGCGCCAGATAAAACGCACGGTTGTCTTGATCGCAAACCAGCCGCTTCTTTGGGGAGCTTCCGGATCCAGCGCCCGCAGCAGGCTCCGGTCTTCCAGTGTCCGATCGTAGTTGATTCCCACCGGTATGAAAACGATATCCCGATCTTTCTGCGGCTCGTAGTTGCGCAGCATATAGTCGAAGATACCCAACTTCGGCGGCCGCAGGCGGCCATCGCGACTGAGCCCGCCCTCAGGGAAAACGGCCTGGCAAACCCCTTCTTTGGTAGCCATGCTAATATAGCGTTCGAGCACCCGCCGATATAGGGGGTTGCCTGATTTGCGGCGTACAAAATAAGCTCCCATCGCCCGGATCAGGGTTTGCAGCGGCCAGATTTTGGCCCACTCTCCCACCGCATAGGAAAGCGCCGCCTTTTCCGCTGCCAGAAAGGCCACCAGGATATAGTCCATGTTGCTGCGGTGATTCATCACAAATACGACCGTGGCATCAGGTGCGATACTTGCAAATTCCTGGCTGCCGGCAAGGCCGATGCGCACGCGGTATAGAAGGCGGGCGATTTTTTTTGCCAGCCAGTAGCCCAGCCGGAAATAAAGGTAAGCATTAAAAGAGGGGACGATTTCTTTGGCGTAGGACACAACTTCGGCCTGGACGACTTCACGGGGACATTGCCGTTCAATCGCCTTTTGCTGGATGGCTTCGATAACCTGGGGGTCGTATACCAGGCGATCAACCAGGACATTGCGTTTGGTGATCTGAAACGGTTTGACCTTAACATCCAGCCGGATACTGATCTCATCGATCACGCGAT
>JAIVWA010000752.1:0-2139 GCA_049190255.1 Gammaproteobacteria bacterium
CGTATAAGAACTATATGGAACGTATTCCTCGGTATTTCTTGTTCTTCTGAGATGCTTATACTTGATTATGCAAGTAAGGTGGTCCGCAGATTTGGCGCAGGATCGTAGCTGCTCAGCTCAAAACCATTAGATGGCGTTTTAATTTCTGGCATACGAGGAGATTTAGCTATGATCAATAAAGCTAACAATAGCGAAGTGCTATCGGAATTAGACAATAAAGTAAATAAGTACCTACTCATGAGTGGGAATTGTGCCCAGACATCATTCATAGCATTACAAGAGGTCTTCGATCTTGAAGATGGGGGAATCCTAAAAGCCCTCACACCACTTCCAGGGATAGCACTACGGGGTGAGACATGCGGGGCAGTGATTGGGAGTTTGATGGCACTTGGTCTTGTTTATGGACGTGATAGAGAGCAACTTGATGATTGGTCTAGTTATATCCGGTCACTTCCCTCTGCAAGAAGGTTCTGTAGGAGCTTTGAAGCAGAATATGGCAGCACAATGTGCGGTGATATTGTTGAAAAGCAATTCGGGAGAAGATTCAACTTGGCCGATCCCGCTGAGTCAATGGAATGGCTTGGTGAAGGAGCTCTTGAGAAGTGTGGGGCTGTTATTACAACGGCCGTAGGAATTGCAGCAGAGATCATCCAGCGGAAGAAGGAATAATCTAATAAATATCTGCACCATTTAACCAGTCGCTACAGCCGCTCCCGGATGCCCGACCGATATCAAGGAAATGAAATATGGGTAGTGTCAAGAACATTGTGTAAATGGATGGATAATCTGGTCACAGCGGACACCTGTCATCAAAGCGTATTGTCAGTTGATTGAGGATCAAGGGCCAATTTTGCAGCGGAGCTGTCCATTTCTTGGTGATGTCCATTGTTGCCAGGTAGAGCAATTTTCTGACCGACTGTTCGGTGGGAAAGGAAGATTTGTTTTTCAAAACTTTGCGCAATTGGCGGTGATAGCCTTCAACGGTATTGGTCGTGTAAATCAGCCGCCTGATTTCTTTGGGGAACTCAAAAAAGGTTGACAGCTCCTCCCAGTTGTTCTGCCAGGATTTGACCGCGGCCCCATATTTGCCGCCCCATTTTTCTTCCAGCTTGAGCAGATTGGCTTCAGCCTCTTCACGGGTGGCTGCCTTGTAGATAGTTTTGAGATCCGCAGTAAAGGCCTTGCGATCCTTCCAGACCACATATTTCAAACTGGACCGTATTTGATGGATTATACAGCGCTGGGTTTTTGTTTTTGGAAAGACGGCCTGAATGGCGTCAGAAAATCCTGGCAGCCCATCGATAGAGGCAATGAAAATATCCTCCACCCCCCGATTTTGCAGGTCAGTGATCACCGAAAGCCAGAAATTAGCTCCCTCCCCTCCATCCCCTATCCAGTGTCCAAATACTTCCTTGTGCCCCTCTAAATCGATCCCTAAGACGTTGTAGACAGCCACATTCTCGATCTTGCCGTCCCGCTTTAGCTTGATATGGAGCGCATCCAAATAAACGATCGCATAGATTGGAGCCAGGGGCCGGTTCTGCCAGCCTTCTACTAATTCCCAGACCTTGTCAGTGATCTTGCTGATCGTGCTGGGTGAAACATCGATCCCGTACAATTCTTCCAGCATGTCCTGGATATCCCTGGTGGATGTGCCCTTGGCATACATGGCAATGATTTTCTGTTCGATCTCATTGCTGTTTTTCTTCAGCAACTCGGATTGAAAGTCACCATTGCGGTCCCGCGGTACTTTGATTTTGGCATCACCCCCTGAGGTGCGCATGGAACTGTCATAGTGTCCATTTCTGCTATTGCCTGAGTTGCGCCCCGCAGCTTCGTAGCGTTCATAGCCAAGCTCGTCAGTTAGCTCTGCTTCCAGCATTTGCTCAACGGTTTCGGAAAAAAGCCGGGCGAAGATGCCATCTTTTCCGTAGAAGTCATCGATTGACTTAGCTTTTCCAAGCTCTCGGGCTACTTCTTCAGCACCTGGCATCTTTTTGGGATTGTCTTTGTCTGTGGTATTCTTTTTGTGTGTCATAGATTTTCCTTTTGTTTAAGGTTTTATAGGATAATCCATTTACACAATTTATTCTACACTCTCGGTCAAATTGGCTGCCCTTTTGTATCTCTACTAACTAG
>JAIVWA010000753.1:0-2134 GCA_049190255.1 Gammaproteobacteria bacterium
TACCGCCTTCGTCCTCGTCCCTCGTCCCCTATAAAATTCTGATTTCGAGGACGAGCACGAAAAGAATCAGATTAGATCGCATGCATACGCCCTGCACCCTCAAACCTTATACCCTATACCTTCTACCCTATACCATGTAGCTGACACCTGAAACCTATATGAAACTATCAAGCCCGATAAATGCGCTTAAGTCTGTTCTGGCTGATAAAGCGGCAGCGAGATAGCCAGCGTGGTTCCCTTGCCAAGCTCACTGGTCCCGGTCATCTCACCGCCCAGGCTTTCAACAATCATGAAGCTGACCGAAAGTCCCAGTCCGGTGCCCCTGCCGGGGTCTTTGGTGGTGAAAAATGGATCAAAAATATTGCTTAGATTTTCCTCGGCAATGCCCGGCCCGTTGTCAATGAAGAGGATTTTCAGTTGGCCGCAGGCAGTCTGGTTAGGGGTCTCGTTATCCTTCTCGAGCTCGGTGAATATTTTCAACTTACCGCTGTTTTCTTTATCATGGCCGGAAATGGCGTCAGCTGCATTAATGATCAAGTTTAGAAAAATCTGCCGCAGTTGGTTAGGATCGGCCAGCACAGTGTCTTCTGTTGCTGCAAGATCGAGATTTAGTTCAATGTTCGACATCAACGGTTGAACCCGCAGTACATCGGCCGTATCATGTATTAAATCATGCACTGAAACCGCCGTGCGACCTGTGTTTGATGGCCTGGATACTTCCAGAAGCTGCCGTATAATGCTGTTGATGCGCTCGATCTCTTCCTCGGTACGCTGAATATATTCATCTCTCTCAGGCTCGGTAATATCCGCTTGTTTGAGTAATTCCAGATAGCCGATAACGATCCCGATTGGATTGCCGATTTCGTGGGCAATACCGGCCGATAATCTGCCAACGGAAGCTAATTTTTCTGCCCGGATAATGTCCTTTTGGGCCTGTTTCAACTCGAGATTGGCGCGTTCAAGGGACAGAACCGTTGATCTCAGCTTCTCTTTATCACCTGAAATGCGCTTCAGCATGCTGTTCAGCGCCTTGGACAAGCGGTTGAGTTCATTGTCCTCCTTGCGCACCGAAAAAATGATATCGTCATCTTCCTTATATTCTGCTGCTCGTTTCGCCAGCCTTGCCAACGGCTGGAGGTAAAGTTTTGAAACGCGGTAAATACCGACAAATGTGAGAATAATCAAATTAATGAAAATGTAGATAAATAAAAACCGCTGAGAGCGTTTAAGAGTATTGTGAACTCTATCCAGCAGCAAAACAATGCTGATGCCCCCGACGGTTATACCGTTTTTAATTAAAGGGGCGGAAAGGATCATTCTGGCTTCCTTTTTCCAGAATATGCTCCATGAGGTGCCAAAAAAATGAATTTTCTTTTTACCGGCTGAAATGGCTTGTTTCGTGAATTTGACCAGTTCCTCGGCCGACGCTGCTGTCTGCCGCCCCAGATGAACCTGATAGCCCTTACCCCTGAGGACCAGGGCATTGGTAATCTGCGATTCATTGATCATTTTAGTAATAAATGCCTCGGGAATCAAATCAGGACCCCCGGCGGCAGGCGACATGTTGTGGACAAGATTCTCCTCGAGTGAAGCCAGCAGGATGTTGGCTCTAAATATCTCCGAACGAATCAGCTCGCGCTTGACGGTCACCATTGTGACCAGAACGATCAGCAACATCGCCACCAGAAGGAGCATCGCAATATTAATGGCAATTTTGGCTTTCAGACCCCGTATGAACATCCGGCAAACCCTGTCAGACAGAAATCAAACGACAATAAGTGAATAATTTTCTAAGCTATCATATTAAAATTATTTGTTATTGCAATTATAGTGCCTAATGTTGCCGGTATCCGGTTATCTCCGATTGATCCGGTGGAATCGATGGCGCGATGTTTTTTGCTGTAACTCTTCCAGTGCAAAATCCTCTCCAAACGCCGAGATAGCAACCTGTAACCCCCAATAGGGTGTCAGGGATCATCTACAATTCTGTCAAACTGCGAATCTAGCTCTTGGAAATTAAAGTTTAAATTAGATGAAGACTGCCATTTTTTTTTGATAGGTGTCAAATTTGTAACGATTGGGGGTCAATGCAATCCCAACCCGGACAAGCCGGGATTGAATATTGACGATTGAA
>JAIVWA010000754.1:0-2129 GCA_049190255.1 Gammaproteobacteria bacterium
AGACTTTCATGCCGACGGTGAGGTCCATCAGGTCGACGGGCTGGTAGATCGACATGAAGCCGGCCGGGCCCATGGAGATGTATTTGGTGACCTGATGGAAGCCCAGGGCGTAGTTAACCGCGGGGCCCACGTAGTCGGCCACATCGATGGTGCCTTTTTCCAGGGCCGGGAAGATCTCGCTGCCGGGCAGCAGGGTGGTTCTGGCGCCGGCCGCGGTGAACAGCTCGGACACCATTCCGCCCGGGACCCGCATTTTTCGGCCCCGGAAATCTTCAATGGAGCGGATGGGCACCTTGGAGTGGATGATGTTGGGACCGTGATGGATCGGGCCGACATAGTACATTCCCTGTTTTGCAAACAATTCACGGGCGATTTCCAGGCCGCCGAGGCCGTAATAGAAAACGTCCCATTCATGGGGATTGCGCAGGCCCATGGGATAGGAGGTTAAAAACACCGATGCCGGCATACGGCCGGCCCAGTATAGGGTAAAGGGGTTCATGGCTTCGAGCACACCGTTTTTAACGGCATCAAACAACTGGAAGTCACCGACGACATCCTTGGCCGTAAAGCCCTTAAAGATCAACTCACCGCCGCTCTTTTCCTGGATACCGTTACACCAGTCTTTGAAAATCTTAAGTCCGATACCCCCGGGCCAGGAGGTCTGGATGCGCCAGGTCGTCCCTTTGGCCGCCGCAGTGCGGATATTAAAAAGAGTGGGAGCTGCTACCGCTGCCCCGATACCTGCTGCCACAGTTTTTTTCAGGAATTTTCGTCGAGTGGTTTTCGTGACCTTTTCCGTCTTATCCTGCTTCATAGTCTCTTCCTCCTTTGAAAAGTTATGATGGACACATCCGCACCATCTTCTCAGACGCTGCCAAATAGCGACCCAAAGATCCTAGGCGAATATCTCCATCGAGAAATTCCCGGCAACTATTAATACCGGATTACAAATTGATTCACGCGTGGTAAGACCAGCTATCCATTAAACATAATTGGATTTTCATGTCAAGGGTTTTTTCTCATCAAGAGTTTGGGGTTGACAAAGATACTTCGCAATTATATTTTACGATTTCTTGGAGTTAGCAGAGTGCCAATCATTTTTGGCGTTTGTCGAACAGGGGGCGCGGTATTCCAAAATCGGCCCTTTTGCCGGCATTATTAACAGGTATGATGGTCAGTCCAAAATTAAAGCGGCAAATGAGGTTTTCATTTTTAATTAATTTCGGAGTGTTGGAGTATTGGAGTACTGGAGTAATGGATAAAAGGTGGATATCTTTTTTCAACACTCCAATACTCCATCACTCCAGTACTCCACGATCGCAAGACTAAAGGACTTCAGGTAACCTTGAGTTTACCTTTTTATTGGTTATAGTTCCCAAATTTAACTCATCATGAGAAAATCCGGAATTTCTAAGAAAAACTATGTTTATCAATCTCCTGTCATTTTTGTAGGGATTTTTTTTGGGATTTTAATCGTCTGGACCGTCATATGCCTCTTGCTGATCGGGTCGATTGAATTCTCCTGGGGGTGGCCCCTGGTCCGGATCTTCATGATCGCTTTTATAATGGTCTATACCTGGTATTTTTCCCTGGCAATATCCTATAAGATCAGCATTACCGCAGATGGTGACATTGAATTAACCAGTTTCAGGCGGGTCATTCGTGTTCATGCCGAGGAAATCGGGATGGTGGAAGGCCCTAAATGGGCCCTCATTACATACGGGTTTATCAGATTTCGGTTGGCGCGTGAAAAGGCCTATTTGTATAGCGGCACAACTGACGAAGAAATTCAGAAAATCCTGAAAATTATGCGGGAAGTTAATGAGGACGTGGTGTTTAAAGGACTCTGAAAGCCAAATCAGTATTGAGTTTTGTGATTTGGGATTTAAACAATTCAATTCTGGAAATGGAAAAACTCTAAAATCAATTTAAGTTTTGTAAATTACATTTAGGGCCCTACACTATAACTTATGACTCAAGCTCTCGAAAATAGCCAACTATCAGACCAGGGTGCAAACGCGATTCGCAAAGCCTTTAACACCTATCGCACGCGGTTCAAAGAAATCACAAAACGTGCACAATCGCGTTTTCTCGACCGTGACTGGCAAGCAATGCGGACTGACGCTACT
>JAIVWA010000755.1:0-2118 GCA_049190255.1 Gammaproteobacteria bacterium
TGCGGGTTGCGAGTTGCGGGTTGCGGGTTGCGGGTTGCGGGTTGCGAGGTGCGGGTTACGGGTTGCGAGGTGCGGGTTACGGGTTAGGAGGTGCGGATTTGGGATTATAAGAGCATAGCGCAGAGGGCAGAGAGCAAAGCGTTGAAGGATGGATAGTTTGTCTGATCATCGCGCCATGCGCTATGCCCTTTGCCTTGCGCCTTATACACCTTATACCTTCTACCATTTTGTTATAGACTTGAACTGCTGATTAAATTCACCTGCCACGATAAAGGGTCTGATGTTAAGATTTCGATTTTCAATTTTTGCAGCGATTTTTGGGGTTTTCTTTTTTTCAATTGTTGCTTCTCAGGCCGAAACCGGGGTTACCGTGCAGCCCATTGCGGAGGCAGCCCTTGACAAGCTGATCAAGAATAAGGACAACCGGCTGGTTGTCAGCTTCATGGCGGCCTGGTGCGGACCCTGTATTGACGAACTGCCGGCCTTAAATAATTTGTATCGAAAATATAAGGATCAGGGTCTAAAGCTGATCGGCATCAGCATCGATCTCGAGGGGGCTGCCGCAATGCAGCCGGCTATAAACAAACTGAAAATTGAGTTTCCCGTATACTGGTACGGTGACAAGGCAATACAAAAGTTTAAGCTAACCGCGATACCCCTGCTGTTGATTATTAAGCAGGGAGAAATTGTCGAACGGCTACCCGGCCAGCGACCCGAGGGATTTTTGGATAAGAAAATTCAGGAGATTTTAAATTAGAGGATAGACTTCTTCAAAGACTGTGCTTTTAATTAGGGGCGCCGGTTGGCGCAGCGAGTGCGCCGATAAGCAAATCGTATAGGTGTCAGGATTCAATAATTGAGGAATTAAGGAATTGAGGGATTTAGGAATTAGAATGATAGAATACCTTCAATTCCTCAATTTCTGAATTCACAATTCCTAAATTTGCCTGCTGACACCCGAAACCTGACACCTTTATCTGTTCTGGACTTTGAACCCTGAACCTCTGAACCTTGCGTGTGGGGTCGAAGCGCGCAGCGCGAAGCCCCAAACCCCTGAACGGTTACAAAGAATGTTAAAAGTGTCACATAAAAAAAGAAAGCACTTTTTTGTTTTCATGGGTCTCTGGCTCCTGGCTGCGACCGGTTGCGCTGCAGAGTCGACTGTTAAGCAGGCGGATCAACGCGTTCCGGAGAAGAAAGAACTTATCCGGGTAACCGTCTACCAGCTGGTGGTCGACCCGTCGACCCGGCAACCTGTGGTTACACTAGCCGATCCGGGTGAAAAACGTGCCCTTTTTATATGGATTGGCATTCTCGAGGCCCGTGCGATTTACTCCGAACTTGAAGGGGTCGAAAATCCCCGTCCGCTTACTCACGATTTGCTCGAAAAAATTATCCAAAAAGCCGATGGCACGATTCATCATATCGTCATCACCCATTCCAAGGATAACATCTATTATGCAACTGTCTTTTTGCAAAAAGGAGAAACCCTTGTTGAAATAGATGCCAGACCCAGCGATTCCCTCGTCATGGCCCTGAAGTTCAATGCGCCCATTTACGTATCCCGCGACTTATTCGAAAAAATGTCCCTGCCTTTGAAATCCCAGACAGAGATGGAAGAATCCTACGGCCTTTCCCTGCAAGAACTCACCCCGGACCTGGCAAAGTACTTGTCGTTTGAACCCGGGAAAGGGGTCATGGTTTCAGGCGTGCGCAAGGGGAGCCAAGCCGCGATGGACGGGCTAATGGCAGGGGATATAATTGTGGAGGTAGAAGGCCGGATTGTTGAGGATTTGCCATTTTTTCTACAAACCTTTGAAAAAAGTAAAAGTCCCCTGAAAACCAAAATATATAGAAATAGTCATTTCCTGACTTTAACTGTTCATCCTGAGTAGAAATGGAATGGGGAATGCGGAATTATTCGATTTCGGATTTGGGATTTTGGATTGCGGAATGAAATAAGAGGCGCAAGGCATAAGGCACACGGCTTTGGGCCAAGGATTTCGTCTTTTTAGTCTTTTGCCTTGAGCCTTACGCCCTGCGCCTTTAACCTTCTACCCTATACCTTAAACCTTTTAGTTACCAGCATCGAACATCACTTCTTCCGTTGTGATTCGG
>JAIVWA010000756.1:0-2117 GCA_049190255.1 Gammaproteobacteria bacterium
GTCATAGACCCGGAAAGGGTGCTGGCGGGAACGACATCCCATGGGGCAACCCTGCTCGGGCCGGGAAGTATTCGCCATGCGGGCATCGGTGCGACGACCATCGGCGCATGGGCCGAGACGGAACAGGGAAGAAAGCGGGCACGCAAATTATCCGATTTCTTCACAAAGATCGGCATCGAAACCGAGGCTGTTGATGACGTGCGCAGTGTGCTCTGGAATAAACTGCTGATCAACATCGGCATTAATGCCATTACGGCCTTAACCACAATAAAAAACGGCCGGATCCTCGATTTAGAAATAACCCGGCAACTCAGTCGCAATGCCGTTGAAGAAGCGATGAAAATCGCCGGCCAGATGAATATAACGGTTCGCGAGGATGCGGTAGATCATGTATACGCAGTGGCTGAAGCAACCGCCGTCAATCGGTCATCCATGGGGCAGGATGTGGACAACAAACGACAGACGGAAATAGGAACGATCAACGGATTTATTGTGCGCCAAGCCAAACGGCTGGGCATGCAGGCACCGGTCAATGAGACGCTGACGGCACTCGTAGAAACACTCCAATATCATTATAAATGATGCCGGGTGAAATAGATGAATAATTTATCCGATTATTCCTGGAGTAATGGAGTAGTGGAGTAATGGAGTGATGCCAAAAAACCGTCCGACTTGCGCTGCTCAAACTATCGCAATACTCCAACACTCCAGCACTCCAATACTCCATTTAAAATTGGCCCTTCAGACAAATTAAATAAATAGAGGAGCAATTACTATGAGCACTAAAAAAGTAACAATACTCGCTGTTCAGCAGGCAAAAGAGGAAAACCGCAAATTGACCATGGTGACGGCTTATGACTATCCGTTTGGATTACTGGCGGATGAGGCCGGTATCGATATTGTTCTGGTCGGTGATTCACTGGGGATGGTTGTTATGGGACTGGAAGGGACCGTCGCGGTCAATATGGAACACATGATCCACCACATCCGTGCGGTCACCCGCGGTTGCAAAAATCCATTTATTGTCGGGGATATGCCGTTTATGAGTTACAATACCTCGATCCGGGAGGCTATTATTAATGCCGGCCGCCTCCTTAAAGAAGGGGGCTGTGAATCCATCAAACTGGAAGGCGGTGTTGATTTTGCTCCGACCATTGAAGCCATCGTCAAGGCCGGAATACCGGTACAGGGGCATATCGGACTGACGCCCCAGACGGCCGGTGCGCTGGGCGGCTTTAAAATGCAGGGTCGTGATGCTGCTGCCGCCAAACAGATCATCGATGATGCCAAAGCCCTGGAAGATGCCGGAGTTTTCTCGATGATTTTGGAAGCCGTGCCGGCTCCCCTGGGGAAACTGGTGGCTGAAGTGGTTAAAGTACCGGTCATCGGAATCGGTGCCGGCCCGGACGTTGACGGGCAGGTACTGGTAACCCATGACATGATCGGACTGTTTGACAAATTCGTACCGAAATTTGTCAAACAGTACACCAATATCAGAAAAGTTATCCTGGATGCCTTAAACGAATACAAACAGGAAGTCGTAGACGTGCAATTTCCGGCACCCGAACATTCTTTTAAAATGCCGGATGAGGCGCTCGAAGCGCTTAAAAAAATGATAGAGAAATAGGCCTATGAGTGCGTTTTTCTGACAACATGTGGTAAGAAATGGCAAAAAATCAAAACACAAGCACCAAATATCAAATAAATCCCAAATTCAAAAAATCAATGACCAAAACCGGGAGCTTCGAACTCCGAGTATTCTAAGTTTGACGAATTCGCAAAAAGGTTAACAATCTTCTCCCCTCCTTAATCTCTCCCACTAGGGGAGGGGAAATCAGGCTTTTTACGAGACTACAAATGTTTAAGAACCAAAATAGAACGTTTCGAAGTGCGTTTTTTTATGTTTGGGAGTTTGAATTTTGGTCATTGGATATTATTTGTAATTTGTGATTTGTTTTTTGTTTTTTCAGGTATATCCCGGTTAGAAATACGTGAATTACATCTAAATCCGCTTTAACTTAAGCGGGTTGGCGGAGAGAATATCATTGGCCGCTTTGAGTTTCTCTTCTCCCGAGATGACTGCAACCGCCTTCTTTTTTTGGTCCCCATCAAAATAT
>JAIVWA010000757.1:0-2110 GCA_049190255.1 Gammaproteobacteria bacterium
ACTTAGCCATCCGGATAAACCGGTGGCGCATTTAACAGCAGTCTGCAATCAAGCAGCTGCAAAACAAAGGAGGAGCTTCACCATGAAAAAGAAAAACATTTATGTAAACCAAAGTCAAGAATTGCTTAGGCTATTTGAAGAAGCCGGAAACGGTTCGAAAGTTATGTGCGTGCCAATCGATTACGCTAAAAAGGACCATGTTGTCATGTTCTGTAACGGCTATGGCCATATTCTCAGAAAACCGTTTTCCATCAAAAACTCCCCTAAAGGGATTGAATACCTTACCGAACAGGTAACCCGATCTTGCAGCCATCGTCAAATAGATCCTAACCATGTCTTCTTTGGCGGTGAAGACGTAGGTTCTTATGCCGAGAACTTTATCAACACATTACGATCTGGAGGATGGGTCGTCGCGGGCGTCAACGCCCATGATGCCAAGAAACAACGAGCAAATATACAAGCCAGCACCGACCGTCTGGATTTAATGGGTATCGCTTCAATGCTACTTAACCGAAGGGCCAATTGTTCTCCGGCCCAATCCGGTATCTATCGTAACCTCCGTACAGTAGTTCGTCACAGAAGAAAACTTGTTGCCATGTCAACGGAAGTGAAAAATAGAATCCATACCATTGTTGATCGGCTCTTTCCTAACTTTCTGGATGAGAAAAAAAGTGGCATTTACCCATTCTCAAAAAGCTCATTGTACCTCATGGAAGATCGCTTCAGTCCTCCCCAGATCCGTCGTCGGAAACGACAAAATCTCATTAAAATCCTGCAGCTACACGGCACGGCAGAACCTGAAACTGCGGCGGCTAAACTTCGGAAATATGCCACACAGGTCCTTAATGCACCACATGAATACATCGGCACCCTCCAGCTTTCATTGACACAGCATGTCAAGCATTTAAGATGCTTGCAAGATAGTATAAACCAACTGGAGCACGAAGTTGCTGTATGGCTTTCCCAGACACAGGGTGCATTTCTAACAACCATTCGTGGTATCGGCATCGTTTTAGCTGCAGGGGTGTCCGCTGAAATTGGAAACCCACATGAGCAAAAGCCATTGAACAATCTGGTGTCATATACAGGCATTATCCCCAGGGTCAAGCAAACCGGTGGACCCGAGGGGAAAACCCATACCGGTAAAGTCGCAAAACGCTGCAATCGGATACTCAAAGACTATGTCGTTCAGTCTGCCAATCACATGGGTTTACATGGCCCAGAAGACTTGATGGCCGATTACAAACGACGTGAGGCAGCCGGGCAACACGCTGACTTTGGCATTGGCCGTCGATATCTCCGTACGGCTATGTGTCTGATGCGGACCTCCCAAATATATATGCCGCAGCGACTCCGTAATACAGAAGTCAAACCGGAAGAACGGGCAGGCTATTACCTCACGACCTGGCCGTCCCTCCGGGGAAAATGGTATAAAGCAGGCGCACTCGAAGCTGCTTTTGAAAAAGATCGCCCCTTAGGCCGATGGCGACGTATGGTACAGGAACTATATGGAATAAAGCTTAAACTGTAAGCCCAGATCCCGCTGGACTTAACCTTTGCGCTTACGGTTTTCGCGGTTTCGGCGGACAGGATGGCTATTAAAATAACTGTCGCAATGTTCCCCTGATTAGGTGGACACTATTGACGGCTTTGTGAAGAATGCCTCACCCTGTCCGTCCGAAAACTTAATTATGGCTCCAAGGTGCTCTGATCTCTGGAAATCCAGGAGGTCTAGTCACACCAGTATGTCAAAGTCGGACATTATGGACAGGGTTTTTTCCACCTGTAAGGCCGGAACGCGAACATCTAAAAGTGCAATTGTTATGCTCAGTCAATCTCAGTTTTAAAAACCGGCTGTGATCGGAATGGAGGAGTTTTGCCTAAAACATGTCAATTTTTCTGTTGACTTTTTCCTGGTGCTCTTCACATTTTCGCATGCCATCTTCAGATCATCTTCGACCGCGCCTCAATCGTGAAATCCTCGGAAGAGTGTTGCTATTCCTGTGGTTTCGCTCAATCGGCGCAGCCAAATCTGATCTAAATCTGTGCGCCAACTCTGTGAATTTATTTTTGCGCGAACCCTTAGACTTTGGGGCCTTGTTGGAACTCT
>JAIVWA010000758.1:0-2110 GCA_049190255.1 Gammaproteobacteria bacterium
AGAAAAAAACAAAACCCGATTATAATTGCAACCCAAATTGCTCTTGAACCATATTTTTTCTGTGTTTGCTTAACGGACTCCATTCCCTCGATTTTCGTGGTTGCTGCCCTTATCTTCTATGACCTCCAGGATTTGACGATATACCGTGACACCGCCGCCGATGACACCTAAAATAGTAAAGATGGTTACAAATATTCCCCTGGTTCCCATCCATCTGTCCAAATACAGTCCCACAAAAAAGCAAAAAACAATACATCCGGCCATGGTAAGGCCGATTTGCATGACAATCGTCAGGTTTTCGGCCCAGGCTTGATTTTTCTTATAATTTAAAGACATCTCGGTGTTGCTGGTTTTTATCCGGAAAAATGGAAACCTATTCGTTTAACAAATATTGTTTTCGTATGTCAAGGGAGAATTTGAGTTCAAAATTTACGAACTTGCCTTAATGTTGCAAAAGTCGGAGGGCTTCAGAGCCAAGGCGTCAAGGGTGACGCTGTAGTCGGCTACCGCGAACCCTTGACAACACAGGATATGAAGTCCTCCGGCTTTCCCGGAGGGGAAACAACATGGCAAAATCGACCCCATCCTTGGAATTCACCACACGGGGTATCCTCAAAACAGTGCTTTTTTCCATGATATCGGCTATAACAACGGACTATTAACATATCCTTGCCATGTTGTTTATGCAACGTTGAGGTTAACCAGTTCGGTTACAAGCTGCAGCGCTTTGTCCAGGTGAATCCGGTTCCCGTTGATTACCAAATGATATAGGTCGGGGTTGTCATAGTCCGTTTTTCCTAATTTTTTGTAAAGATTTAAACGGCGCTTGTCTTCGTTTTTAACTGCCTGGGTTGCGTGACCCTGCGACAGGTCATAATTTTTCTGCATAAACCTCACCCGGTTTTCGAAGGTGTCGATCAGCAGTATATGGTAGGCGTCCGGATGGTCGTTTAGTATGTATTGGCTTCCGCGGCCCAGGATGACCACATCCCCGTCGTCGGCCATCTGGGCGATGATCAAAACGAGATAATCCAGATATATTTCCTCGTCAATATAGCCCCGTTCATCCTTCAGGATACGCTCCACCAAAGGCTTCGAAACCGTTTTTGAAATAAATTTCGCAAACTTGCCGCCGGCTTCCTTTTCCACCGTCTCGACAAAATGGGTCGAAACATTGGCCATTTCCGCGACCATTTTGATGATTTCCGTATCGGCAAAGGTATATCCGAATTTTTCGGCGACCATTTTCCCGAGGGTGATCCCACCGGCTCCAAATTGTCTTGATATCGTGATTACCGCCATTAAAGCCTCCCGTTGCCAGTTGGTTAAGAATCAGATTGGTTTGGTATGGGACCGTTCTTGCTATCCCAGCTAAACCGAGGAATGCCTAAAGTGCATTTTAGGCATTCTGTTTTTAAGCATTTCTATGAACATCTCCAGTATTACACTAAATTATATTATGCCACAAATTGCATGAAATCCAACTTCACTGCTTCTCCGGTGGTATTAACAGGGTCGGGTAGATGGATTCTTCAGCATATTTTCGCGGTGTGCTCCCCAGCCATTTTTCCACCCAGGCCGACTTGGCAGAAGATCCCAGAACAATCATGGTTGCCCGGCAATCCCTGGCGGCCTTTTCGATTTCTTCATCCGGATCGCCAATGTAAACATGGGCCCTGGCATCGATTCCTTCGGTTTCAAACAGGGTGCATATTTCTTCGAGTTTTTGCCGAGTTTCCTTGCGGGTTTTTTGGATTTTCATCGCGGAGGTGCCTTTTAAATCCTTTTCGCCGGCAACATGCACCACACTGATTTCAGCGACCACATCTTTCATAGGCTTCAAATATTCTACCGCCCGTAGACTGGCGGGTGACCAGTCGATTGCCAGCAACGGTCTTTCAAACGGCTTTGCAACGGAAATTGCGGTCTCCGACAGCTGTTTGTACACCAGCACCGGTGTGGCCGCCCGGCGCAGTAATTCGGTAACATCCGAGCCTGAATATAAATGCTCGAGCACGCCTTTATGTGAACGCCCGATGACAATCAGATCGGTTTCTTCCTCTTGTGCGGCTTTATTGACTTCGGAGACCAGGCTGCCGACGACGATATA
>JAIVWA010000759.1:0-2106 GCA_049190255.1 Gammaproteobacteria bacterium
AATTCTGTCTATTTTAAAAAAGACTGAGCAAAGCGATTCCACCCTTCGACATTCTGCGGTTCGATATTCGATATTCTGCGGTTCGCTGTTCCAACTATGTGTAGTTTCATATGAGCGCCGCCTCTGGCCAAAAAAACGGCCAGTCTGATCAAGAAAGAAACTTTGACCTTGCACCGCAATACTGAGTCCTCTATCTTTAGGGCAACCAGGACGCGGTAGCAGTTAAGGTCCCAATATCTCTGGAGCGTTTATGCCCCTATATGAGCATGGCCCCGGGCTGCCCCTGATCAATGATGAGGCTTATGCCCTCTCCCACACGAGAATCAATAATGGGAGCCATCCCGGGCTACCGCGACCCCATCACCTAAAAAGGAGACAGGTAGCTATGGCCCGAAATAACAAAGGTAAAAAGCACAAAAAGCCCGTTCGCTCACTAAAAGCCATCCAACCCGACGCAGCCGGTATCGACCTGGGTTCGCGGGAACACTGGGTTGCTGGTCCACCACTACAGGACAATACGCCTAATGTGGAACGTTTCGGCACAACCACACCCGAGCTGTTGCGCCTTGCCGACTGGCTCAAAGAGCAAAAAGTGAAAACCGTGGCCATGGAGAGCACTGGTGTATATTGGATTCCACTGTTTGAGATCCTTGATAGCCGTGGCTTTGAAGTTATTTTAGCCAATGCTCGTCAAGTCAGCCATGTCCCGGGCCGAAAGACCGATATGCTTGATTGTCAATGGCTTCAACTACTTCACGCCTGCGGCTTGCTGCGTGGCTCGTTCCGGCCTTCAGACGACATCTGTCGCCTGCGCTCTTTATTCCGTGAACGCAACACCATGGTCGATCAACGCTCGGACTGGATTCGACGCATACAAAAGAGTCTGGATCAGATGAACATCTGTGTACATCATGCAGTCTCTGACATCACCGGTGTTACCGGTATGGCGATTATTCGCGCCATTGTCGACGGCGAGCGTGATCCCCGAACCTTGGCCCAAATGCGTGATCGGCGCTGCAAAAAATCCGAAGACCAAATTGCCGATGAACTGACCGGCAACTGGCGCCCGGAGCATCTTTTCAACCTTCGTCAGGCTTTGAAGATGTACGACCAATTTTGCCAAATAGTGACCGAATACGATGCTGAGATCTTTGCCTATATCAAGACGCTGCAGCCTGGTGTTGACGATGATCAATCCGCGCCACCTCCAGCCTCAAAATCCAAAGCCAGGAACATTGCCAAAAAAGGTCAAGAGCCTATGCGTCAGGCTTTGTATCAGCTCACTGGTTTTGATCTGACAACCATCGACGGCATTGGAGTGGATACCGCGGCTGTGGTCATCAGCGAGCTGGGTCCTGATTTTAGCGCGTTTCCAGATGAAGGTCACTTTGTTTCCTATTTAAGACTCGCACCAAATTTATCTATCAGCGCCGGCAAAAAAGTACCCAGCAAATTAAAAGGCACCACCACCTCGCGGGTGGCTACCGCCCTTCGCATGGCGGCATTAGCACTTCGCAACTCCAAAACAGCACTTGGTGCATTTTCCAGGCGCATTTCCAGCCGTAAAGGTGCTTCTGTGGCAGTTTTTGCCACCGCTCGCAAGCTTGCTCAGATTATTTACCGTTTGGTCTGCTACGGTCAGGCCTACATCGATATCGGTGCGAAGGCATATGAGGCCCAATTCAATAACCGTCGATTAAAATATTACACAAAAGCTCTTAAAGATATGGGCTATAAAGTCAAACCCTTAGCAGCCGAACAAGCCAATACAGCTTAATGTAGAGCACCAAGAAAAAGTCAAGCAATATTTTCAACTTTTTTTAGGCAACACTCCACGGGTCCGATCTGAGCCGGTTCTTTGAAAATTTAATAAGCCAGACTCAACCATTGCAATCTTAGATTTTAGAAGTTCAGCGTAACCGGTGGTAAACCCTGCCCATATGCCCGAATTTGGCAAACTGGTATACTAGATCTCTTGGACTAAATGCCAGGATCAAAGCACCTTTGAGCCATAATTAATGTGTTCGGACGGACAGAGTCGGCATTCTACATTGAGCCGTCAATTGATTCCTGTCAATTAAAGGAACACCGCGGCAGTTTCAACTA
>JAIVWA010000760.1:0-939 GCA_049190255.1 Gammaproteobacteria bacterium
CAATCCCGAGCGCTCCGCCATTAAGGGCCACAACGATTTCCCCTTCATGGATATCCACAATCTCACCGGGTACTTTGTCCGCCATGGGTCCCCGAAGTCGGGCCTTGTAAAATCTCACCTTGCTGTCTTTGAGCGTCGAATAAGCTCCCGGCTGGGGGTCGCAGCCTCTTACCAGATTGTAAACATCAGATGCGGGTTTTGACCAATCGACCGCAGCGACCTTATCGTCACAGGGCGGTTCGTACGTTGATAGAGAATCGTCCTGGGGTATCTTGGCGGCCTTGCCGCTCTTGATGAGCGCTACAGCCTCCACGATGGCATCGATGCCCATGCCAAATAGTTTGTTGAAGTAGAGCGAGCCGGTGGTATCAGCAGGAAGTATCTCCACTTCCTTCTGCAACAGGATGGGGCCCGTATCAATCCCCTTATCCACCCACAGGATGGTTAATCCGGTACGTGTATCACCCTGGATGACTGCCCAGTTGATACCGCTGGCGCCGCGGTGCCTGGGCAGAAGGGAGGGGTGATAACAGATGGTGCCAACGGGGGGGATGTCCAGCAGAGTTTCGGGAATGATATCGGTGACAAATGCCAGGAGGACCAGTTCCGGACGTAAATCCAGATAGGCCCTGCGGACCTCGTCATCTTTCATTTTGTCGGGACGGAAAAGGGCCACATCAGAACGCTCGGCTGTCGCCGCCATAGCCTCACCCCTTTTGTCCTTCGGGCAAAAAACCCCGACGATGTCTTCACCCTGCCGGACAAGGGTGTCCAGTACTTTCTCGCCAAATGGACCCTGACCGACTAAAATAATACGCATGACAAATACCTCACATATCCGTACTGCAAGACAGGATGGTTAATCGCTATTTATCAAAAACTTCTTTTGACAAATTCGAAATCCGAAGCACGAAATACGAAACAATGACCAAAACACCA
>JAIVWA010000760.1:949-2097 GCA_049190255.1 Gammaproteobacteria bacterium
TTTGGATCATTAAAAATTTTGGTTATTCGTATTTGTTTCGAATTTCGGTATTCGAATTTCGAATTTTTTGGTTGTCCACCAATGAGGCCTTCTTTTCAAGACCTGATCTATTTATTAAACACCACCAGGCAACAGTTAGGATTTAGCCTCAGCCGCACGAATCTCTTCCATGGTCCGTAAAATCTGCAGTGCATTCTCATAGACCGGCGTGTCCACCATTTTACCTTTATAGGTCACGGCGGCGGCGCCTTTGGCGATACCTTCTTCTTCGAAGACCTGCTTGATACCTTCGGCCCATTCAACATTTTCGGCTGACGGCGTATAAATCTCATGGGACGGCCCGATCTGACCGGGATGGATCAGCATTCTGCCTTCGTAGCCCATCTGCCGGCCTTCCTGGGTGCTTTTCTTGTAACCTTCTTCGTCCTGGAAAGCCACATAGGGGCAGTCAATCGCCACGCATCCCGCCGCCCGGGCCGCAACGGCGGTATGGAACCGGGCGTATAGCTGCTCCTGGCCTTCGGAGGTCAGGGTGACACGCATATCTTTGGTGAAGTCCACCGCTCCGAAAATAAGCGAATTAACCCGCGGGCTGGCGCAGGCAGCCGGATAGGCGTTCATCACGCCTTTGGCCGTCTCAATGAGCAGCTGGATTGCCACACTGCCGACTTCCAGGCCTCTTCTCTGCTCCAACTCTTCCAGCTTCCAGTCCAGGCGTTTTACATTTTCGGCATCGCCGCATTTTGCCAGACAAACACCGTCCAGACCCGGATAAACAATGGCTTCCAAGTCATCGTTGGTCATCTGGGTTTCCCAGTTGTTGACACGCACATAAAGACTGGGCGCGGCCTGTTTTTCCCGGTCGGCCTTCAGGTATTTCTGGATCATTTCCCGGCCCTTGGGCTTTTCCGCCGGGGGCACCGAGTCTTCTAAATCCAGGGTCAGAACGTCGCACGCGATGGTAGGGGCTTTGCCGACCATCTTCTCATTGTTGCTGGGTACATAAAACACCGATCTCATAACAGCCATGATCGTTTCCTCCTCTTTTCTACAAGTTAGGGGCTTCGCCCCAATTGGTGAGTTGCAATAATTTCGAAACTTTTAAATAAGTTCTTTGATTTTGGGTGCAATTTCCTCCGGGCTGTCAA
>JAIVWA010000761.1:0-2094 GCA_049190255.1 Gammaproteobacteria bacterium
TGCCCGCCTGGACGGCGGTTTTGGTGGAGAGAATGCACCCGCGAAAGAGGTTGTTTTTCCCGACCGGGATCCGGACTTTGTGGTTGAGGGAAAACCTTCCGCAGACCAGCCCCTGATTTACAGGCTATCCGGTGATGTGTTTCAACTGCATGTCGACCGGGAATTTGCAGAAATGGCCGGGTTTGAAAAGCCGATCATGCACGGGCTGTGTACCCATGGATACGCCTGCCGTTCTCTGATTCAAACTTTCGTCCCCGGAGAACCGGAAAAGGCCCGGCGCATGGACTGCCGCTTTAAAAGACCTTTATATCCCGGCATGCCCGTAAAGACCGTCATCTGGAAAACCGGAGAAGGAAAAGCGGTATGGAGAGTTATAAACACGGAAACCAAAGAAGTGGTGATCGATAACGGCCTATTTGAATATGGAGAGATTCCCAAGCAAGAGATTCGTTTTGATGGACGGGTGGCTATTATCACCGGTGCCGGCGCCGGATTGGGCCGGACCTATGCCCTGGAGCTGGCCCGGCGCGGCGCCAAAGTCGTGGTGAACGATCTGGGCGGTGCCCGAGACGGTTCCGGAGACGGCTCCAAGGGGTCGGCCGATAAAGTCGTTGATGAAGTTAAGGCGCTGGGCGGTGAAGCGGTGGCCAATTACGATAACGTGGCAACGGCTGAAGGCGGTCAGAACATCGTAAAGAGTGCCCTGGATGCTTTCGGCACGGTTGACATTCTAATCAACAATGCCGGGATTCTGCGGGACAAGAGCTTTTTAAAGATGGCGCCCGAAAACTGGGCCGGTGTTCTCGATGTGCATCTGAACGGTGCCTACAACGTGTCCCGTCCGGCTTTTGCGGTGATGAAGGAAAAAGGATACGGTCGTATCCTGATGACCACCTCGGCCGCCGGTCTCTATGGTAATTTCGGTCAAAGCAATTACACCGCCGCCAAGATGGGCCTGGTGGGTCTGATGAACACCCTGAAGCTGGAAGGGCAAAAGTATAACATCAAAGTCAACACGATTGCACCGGTCGCGGCTTCGCGGTTAACCGAAGATATTTTGCCGCCGGAATTTCTGGACAAACTGAAACCGGAGCTGGTGACGTCCATGGCCCTGTACCTGGTGTCTGAAACCTGCCCGGCAAGCGGCAATATCTACAATGCCGGTTTGGGTTGTTTTAACCGGGTTGCCATGGTCACAGGGCCCGGCGCTGTCGTGGGCGACGGCCAAGACATTCCCGGCCCGGAACAGCTGGTGTCTCAATGGGAAAAAATCACCACTCTTAAAGGCGCCAAAGAATATCAGAACGTCAACGAGCAGATCGGAGATCTTCTGGCAGCCTTCACGCAACCGGCCGAGGTCTCGGCCGAAGCCCCGGCCGGATTTGGTTCTGCTTCAGAAGTATTTGATGCCATGCCCGATTCTTTCGTGGCCGCTGCTGCGGCCGGGGTGGATGTTGTCTTCCAGTACAACATTTCCGGCGAAGGCGGCGGAGACTGGCACAGTGTGATTAAAGATGAAAAATGCCGGGTCCAAGCCGGGATCCACGAAAAGCCAAGCTGCACCTTGAAAATGGACGGCAGCGATTTTCTGGATATGATGAACGGCAAGCTGCCGGCCATGCAGGCTTACACCTCGGGCAAGCTTAAGCTTGAAGGCGATATTATGAAGTCACAGCTTATAGAGAAATTGTTTAAATTCTAAACAACAAAAGCATTAACAATGCCAGTATTGATTTACAAACAGCAAATAAATATCGAAATTCGAAACAAATCCGAATGTCAAATGACAAAAATCCCAAACTCTTATCAATGCATAGAATTTTATAGATAAAATGCTTCTCAATGTTTTGAACATTAGAAAATTAAAATTTTGAATTTGTTTCGGATTTCGCATTTCGTGCTTCGGATTTTTAATCAGAATAGCTTTGGGTCAGAAACATATCCTGCCAACTTTTAATTGGACGGTTTTAAAAAGGAGAATAACGATGATCGGAATTACTTCCTACGGTGCCTATATTCCACGGTTGAGGCTGGACCGCATGGCCATTTTCCAGGGGATGGGCTGGTTTGCTCCCGCCATCATGATGGTGGCCC
>JAIVWA010000762.1:0-2077 GCA_049190255.1 Gammaproteobacteria bacterium
ACCGAGAAAGTTAAGGCCCACATGCGGTTGGTATTGAGCCCGCTCCATTTTGCAGTTATGCTCAAGTATTTTTTTTGGCTGCTGCTCCTTTGGTTCAGTCAGGTCCTTTTCAAAAGGCTCGAAATACCGTTCAGCCTTTTTCACATGGCCCTCAACCTTGTCATCGCCCTGCTGGTTCTTCGCTTTGCCTCTTTTTACATAAAGAGCACTTTCTGGTCCCGCTTTGTCTACGTCGTTATCCTGATTGTCTTATCTTTGCGGATATTCAAGTTGTGGGAACCGACCGTTCACCTGCTTGACAGCATGACGATCGGGTTAGGTAAAATGAGTATCTCCATTGGGGGCTTGATCGAAGCGATCATCGTTTTCATTCTGCTGTGGGCAGCAGCAGGCGCGGCCAACCGCTTTTTCGCACATTGGCTGGTAACTTCCACCCATCTGACCTACTCGGACCGAACTTTGATCCAAAGAGTGATCAAAGCGGCAACGGTGGTCGTTGTGATTTTGATTTCCCTAAAAGCGGCCGGGATCCATATGACGGCCATCGCTGTCACCGGAGGAGCCATCGGTCTTGGCATCGGTGTTGGACTGCAGAAAATCGGGTCCAATATGATCAGCGGGATTATGCTGCTGATCAGCAAACCCATCCGGCAGGGAGACGTGATCGCTTTAGAGAGCCTTGTTGGCGACAGCTATGGATGGATTACTCAAATGGGCTTAAATTATGTTCAGGTGGCCACGCGCAACGGATCATTGGAGCTGATACCCAATGAGGTCTTTGTGACCCAAAAAATAGAAAATTTATCGTACAGCGATAACCTTTTACGCCTTGATATACCGTTCGGCATCTCCTATGGGTCGGATTTGAAAAAGGCGATTACCCTTGCCCAAAGCGCTGCCATGAGCATCGAGCGTATTTTAAAGATCCCTGAACCGAAATGCCTCGTAAGGGAATTCGGTGACAGTACCGTCAATCTGCAATTGCGGGTGTGGATCAATGATCCCCAAAATGGGATTGCCAATATCAAGGACGCGGTCCTTTTGATGGTTTGGGACAACTTTCATGAAAATGGCATCGAAATCGCATTTCCCCAGCGCGACCTGCATATTAAAGAGGCAGTGCCGGTGAAGATAATCAAAGATTCCCTGGAAGTTACCGGTGATAAGGGAAGGGGAGGTGTGGAAGGGTGAACACTGAAAAGACGAACGTTGAACCAGGAAGAGATGAACGTCCAACATCGAACTTTCAACTTCCAACGTCGAACGGGGAAGAGATGAACTGGCAGAGATGAACATTGAAAGGATGAACATCGAACCAGGAAGAGATGAACGTCCAACATCGAACTTTCAACTTCCAACGTCGAACGGGGAAGAGATGAACTGGCAGAGATGAACGTATAACGGGGAAATATGAGCAAAATAAAATATGACCTGGAAGAGAGGCTATTGGAATACTCAGTGAGTATTATTAAACTGGTTGATAAGTTACCTAATACCAGAGCAGGCAACCATGTTGCGGGCCAATTGTTAAGATCGGGAACTTCACCTTATCCGAATCATGGAGAAGCACAGGCAGCCGAGTCCAGGAAAGACTTTATCCACAAGATGCGTATTTGCTTGAAAGAATTGAGAGAATCTAAGAGATGGCTGAAGCTCATTCAACGAGTGCCACTTTTGAAATCACCGGAAGAGGTGAATTTCCTTTTACAGGAAACTGAGGAACTCATCAAGATTTTTGTAACAAGTATTAAAACAGCCGTTCGACAGGCTCACGGCCCTGAGCGGAGTCGAAGGGCGGAAAAGAAAAAATAAATCAACGTTGATTTTTTGCTTTATAGTTTTTGTGTTTAGTTTTTTTATTTTGTTGGAAGTTGGACGTTGAGCGTTGGATGTTGGACGTTCATCTCTTCCTGGTTCGATGTTCAATTTGTTTAATGTATGTAAGCGCAATGATTTATGTCGTTCTATATAAAGAGGCATCGTCAGGATAACAGACAATGGCAAATTCAATTTTCCCGGATAGCATTTCGATGTTCTTCACATCCCTGGTTCAAGGGCTGCGTGAGGACCTTTCTCA
>JAIVWA010000763.1:0-2068 GCA_049190255.1 Gammaproteobacteria bacterium
GCACCTTCAGCTCCCAGTTTACGATCAATCCGTTGTCCTCGCAGTTCAATTCATCTTTCTCATAGGCCCGCCGGTTGTCCTCGGATGCCATGAACGGCAGCAGGTCAATTAAATTGCCCGAGCAGCCCTCGGCATCCAGGTGTTCAATGACCTGCAAAAACACGGTGTTCACCGATGCTGTAAAATCGTCGATATCCGCATAGCCCGTCTCGCCGCAGTTTTTGCGCGAAACAAAACACCGGCAGCCGAAAGGCCGCAGGTCATAAATGGTGCAAAGGCTGTCGGTAAGCAGGGCGCAGTCCTGCCATTCGTCGGCGGTATCTTCTTGCGGGACTTTGGCTTCCGCGGCACACAGCTCGGCCATCCGGTTGGTGGTGAGCAGGGGCTGAAACCGTGGCCCTCCGGCCGTATCTTTAAGTCGGTCGATGACATTCAGCTTCCCGGCTGAGATAAGTTGATCGACAATTTTGTAGCCTTCAAGGGTTGTCAGAGTTACATTGCTGGTGCAGCAATGGGCGCATTTTTCCTTGCAGGCCAGATCCAGGGTTGAACCAAACGCATCGTAAACCTCATAAACCCGGTTCAAGGCTTCCAACTTTTTTGCAAGTGCCACTGTTTTTTCTCTTTATAATTTTAAATTTATTTTGTATCTATATTTGTTATTCCTAATTATTGTCTTTCTACCACTGGAGGGTTCTTATGCCAAGCACTGTTCACTTCATCGATTTGAGAGCCACATACAAAGACAGCTTTGTCAACAAACTGGGCAAATTACTGGAGGCTGCGGCTCTGTCCCGGATCGTTAAAAAAAGAGATCTAACGGCCGTCAAGCTGCACTTCGGGGAACTGGGCAATACCGCCTTTATCCGGCCGGTTTTTATAAGGAAAATAGTTGACTGCATCAAGGAAGCCGGGGCCGTTCCCTTTTTAACCGATGCCAATACCCTCTATGTCGGCACCCGCAGCGACTCCCCCCATCATATAGCTACCGCTATCCGCAACGGGTTTGCTCTTCCGGTGGTGGATGCCCCCATAATTATTGCCGACGGCCTAAGAGGCAAAAGCGAGACGGCGGTCACCATCAATCAGAAACGATTCAAGAAGGTCTACATCGGTACCGAAATTGTTGAGGCCAATTCCTTTGTATCCGTTGCCCATTTCAAGGGCCATGAGCTCACCGGTTTCGGCGGCGCCCTTAAAAACACCGGCATGGGGTGCGCATCACGCAAGGGCAAGCTGGCCCAGCACTCGGTTGTGTCTCCCAAGGTTAAAGCAAAAAAGTGTGTGGGGTGCGGCGACTGTATTTTGCGCTGCTCCCCGAAAGCCATCGCCATGGTTGAAACCAAGGCCCGGATCAACCCTAAAAAATGTATCGGCTGCGGCGAGTGTATCTTAATCTGTCCCAACCAGGCGATTGCCATTCAGTGGAATGAAACAGTGCCGGTATTTTTAGAAAAAATGGTGGAATACACCATGGGCGTGCTCAAGGGTAAAAAAGACCGGGCGTTATTTGTCAACTTTATCACGGATGTCTCCCCGGCCTGTGATTGCCCGCCTTTCAATGATGCTCCCATCGTGCGCAACATCGGGGTGGTGGCCTCCACCGATCCGGTCGCCATTGACCAGGCTTCGGTTGATCTGGTCAACCGGGAACGGGCGCTTCCGGATTCGTGCCTTAAAAAAAATCGACTGCCGGGAAAAGACAAATTCAAAGGGTTGTACCCCGATATCGATTGGCCCATCCAACTCGATTACGGAGAAAAAATCGGGCTGGGCAGCCGGAAATATACACTCGAAAAGATATGACCTGAATCTTGCATGAAAATTAATGAGAATAATATTATTCGGTTAAGCAGAAACCTCAAGTCAAGCCCCAGCGCCTTTGAAGGAAATCCGGATGTTAAACTTTCCTTTTCAGCCGCGCAAAAGAACCCGCGCCGGTGCGCCGTCTGCGCCTTTGATTTTGAGGGGGAGACAGAAGATTTCATATTCACCGGGCGGGATTTCCAGCAGGTGGACACCTTCGACCACCAAAATACCGGCTTCCAATAAAAGGTGGTGGACTGGT
>JAIVWA010000764.1:0-1365 GCA_049190255.1 Gammaproteobacteria bacterium
GAGTTGACGCCGAAGACGATTTATGATTCGCGGAGCAGGACCGAAATCATCCAATAGATAGCCGATTCGCCGAGATGTGGCCTGATTGCCATACCGAACCGTGGCCTCAACCAGATCTTGTGCGAGCCTGGGATCCTGTTTGACTTCCAGTCTAATCCAGTCATAACCCCGGGGCAAACTGTTGAAACGGGACCAGTCATAAACGGCATCCATAAGGGTTCTGGCCCTGGATGAATAGATAATTTCGCCACCCTCTCTAGTGATGACAGCATCGGTGGCTCCAAGACGTTCGTCCGCTATTTTTATGAATTGAAACTCAAGATTTCCAATCACACGGCTGCCGGAAATACGATTGTTGTAAACGTAGGTAACGTTTGAAACTTGATTATCAAAGCCGTAGAAATTAAACGCTGGTGGACCGCAGATTTGATAGGCACCGTCTTGTCTTTCCATTAGTTTTTGGAGAATCAGGGCGATACCCGGGCTGTATTTGCCGCCTGCCGGTATACGGGGAGGTACGAGATATACGCCGCGCTTGAGCCGGACGATCCAGCCCGAATGGGAAAGACGGCGGAGCAGATCACGTTCCTGTGAGTCTGTAACTCCCAAAACAGGAGTCAATTCACCGGTCTGGATGATATCCTTCTCCTTGAGCTGAACATAGGCGAAGAATCTTGTTGATAATTCACCTAACTCTGACCCTTGACGTTTCATTATATTTCTCCTAAATGGTTTAATAACCCATTAATGTGAAATATAATAAAACCATCATGCTGTCAAACAATTTTAGATTTTAATTAACCGCCCTGGGAACGGGGTCAGGCTTAACTAAATAAATATTGACAGTCGGACTCAATTTTTGCTATGGCAATGACATGGCAAGGAAACCACGGATTCAGTTTCCCGGCGCTTTTTATCATGTGATTGCCCGGGGAAATGGGGGTCAGAAGATCTTTCGAGATTCTCAGGATTATGAACGGTATTTAAGCTATTTGAGGGAATACAGAGTCCGTTTTGGTTTTTTGCTTTACGCCTACGCGTTGATGCCTACCCATATCCACTTTTGCTCGAAATGAATGAGACACCTCTTTCTAAGCTGATGCAAATCCTTCAATTTCGTTACACCAGAAACTTCAATATCAAATACAAAAAATGGGGGCACCTATTTCAGGGTCGCTACAAGGCGATCCTATGTGACAAGGATTCATATTTTTTGGAACTTTCAGCTTACATCCACTTGAATCCAGTGAGAGGGGGATTGGTCCAAAAGCCCCACCAATATCCATGGAGCAGTTATCGTTTTTATGTCAGGGATGAAAAGGGATTTATTGTACAGCAACACCCGTAATCGTCCTGGGGCGTTAT
>JAIVWA010000764.1:1375-2067 GCA_049190255.1 Gammaproteobacteria bacterium
GGTCGTTTTGTGGGAAGTCGTATTTCCCAAGGCCATAGAGATGATTTCTATGAGTTAACGGATCAGCGTTTTTTAGGCACCGAAGAATTCGTCGATGATATCCGTCGGGATCTGAAGGAAAGGCATTCTTTTGTTTATAATATTTCTATTCAGGAGCTTATCGATTCGGTAAGTATTGAGTTAAACATATCGAGGGATTTATTGTACAGCAACACCCGTAATCGTCCTGGGGCGTTCGGGAGGGCAGTGGTTGGATATTTGGGAAAGGAATTAGCCAACCTTTCATTCAAAGCGACCGCAGGGCATTTCAACCGTGATCCTGTGGTCATAAGCAAAGGCATAAAAGGATTGGAGAAGAGAATTCGAGAAGATGAGGCGATTGCCACAGCGATAACAATGCTGAGGGAGTCCCTCACAAAAAACAGAAACCCAATACTCATTTAGTTAAGCCTGACCCCATTTTCAACCAGATTTAACAGGGCAGGCAGCAAGGCTTTGTGTCCATTTTTTTTCTTTATCACTATATAATGTCTTTGTGCACGAGCCATTTTTTGATAGATTCTCTTAACAGGGCAGTTTTAGGAGGAAAACTGGTCGATTAAGGCCGTTTTAGAGACGATTTTAAGCCATTTTATTTGCAATGTCAATTACTTAGTGTGGTCCGACCCCAGCCGAAATAGCAGCAGCCTGTA
>JAIVWA010000765.1:0-2052 GCA_049190255.1 Gammaproteobacteria bacterium
AACGTTGGACGTTCGATGTTCGACGTTCATCTTTCAAAACAATCCAGCACGCCTCAAATAGCACCGAAAGTATGATAGCCTCCTTAAATCTATACATATTCTATTTTTCCGGTATATTTACTCCTTGCCCTTTTTTGGAATGGGGTATAAAATATAATATTGCCCTAAGAGTGACATGTGACGGTGGGAGGACGATATGCTCGAGTCGAAATATTTAAAAGACAATATTGAAAACATTCAAAAACTTTTGGCAATTCCGGCCCTCAGGAATTTTGAAACCAAGAGCCTTCAGAAACTGCTCCGGTTAAGCAAAATCAGAGAATACGAGGATGGCGAATTGATTATCGAGGAAGGGGACCTGGACCCGTGGCTTTATTTCCTGCTTTCCGGCAAAATACGAATCACCAAAGAGGGGCTGGCAATTAATACCCTTGATAAAAAGGGCGAAATTTTTGGTGAGATGCGAATTGTCGATAGTATGAAGCGATCGGCATCTGTTTATGCGGTTGGCAAAACCATCTGTCTGGCTGTGGATACATCCGCTAAAAACAGGATTTCCGATACGGACCCCATGGATGAAAAGTTGGATTTTTTATTGTTGCTATACCGGATATTTGCAGAATATATGTCGATTCGCCTGAGGCTCACCAATGATGAATTGATAACTGCCAAGAAGAAAATTAAACGTTTGCTCGCAAAAATATGACCTCGGCCAAAACCGCTGCCTTTTCTATAAATTCCACCAACGTTTTTTTTCACATCCTCACCCAGTGCAACCTCAAGTGCCGCCATTGTTATATCAATCCAGCGCAGCACGGGCAAAACACCTTGCCGCTCTCAACCATTCAGGCCTGGCTGGAACCATTCTCCGAAAACAGCAACACAAAAAACCTTATTTTCTTAGGCGGTGAACCCACACTCCATCCGGATTTACCGGCCGCCATCAGGCATGCCCGCAAACTGGGTTTCGGCTCCATCACCGTTGATACCAACGGGTACCTTTTTCACGACATTCTGGGAAAAGTAGATCCCGGCGAGGTGGACACCTTCAGTTTCAGCCTGGATGGTGCCACCCGGCAAACCAACGATCGGATACGGGGTGAAGGCTCTTTTGATACTTGTATAGCGGGCATCCGCAAGGCCGTTTTGAAGGGTTTTAACACCAGCCTTATCTACACCGTCAGCAGGGGCAACATAGCTGAACTGGAGCTGATGGCACCGTTGGTAAAAGATCTGGGTGTCGGAAGATTCTTCATTCAAGTCATTGGCTTGCGGGGTAGATCCGCTAACAGGGATTCGGAAAATTCTCCCGAGGAGAGACTTCAGGTTGAACGGCGTCAATGGATAGATACGATCCCGAAGGTTGCTCAAGTGATTACCGAATCCGGCATCACTGTTTCATACCCCAAAGTATTTTTAAACCCGGATGAAAAATTCGAATGTGCCGGCCTGGTAGCCGATAATTATTTTATTTTTCCCAACGGCAGGGTGTATCGATGTCCGCTTTGTGAGGATTTCCCCATCCACAGCATGATTTTTAAGGGAAACCGGTTGGTTTCCACCGCCAAACTCAATGAGAGCGACTTTTTTCATCTCAATATTGCTGAAGGCTGTGTCATGAACAAACTCATCCAGCCTCACAATCTGAGCTACGACAGTGCCGGGGAACCTGAATATAAGATTGCGTGTTGTCTGCTAAAAGAAGAAATTAGTGGAGGTTGAATGAAGGACGATATTTTTAAGCAAGGCTGGGGTTGTTTGGTATTTAGGGGAAGATCCATCAATTGCGGATTTAAAGTGGTATCCTGTCTTTTTTAAGATCTTACAAAATAAGATCCACCATTTCCGGTTCGGTGACCTTTGCTCAAAATGTAGGGTCGGCCACCGTGCCGATCAAAATTTGGCGGGCAGGGAGGCCCGCCCTACGACAGTCTTGCCTCTCCATTGTCAGACAATGCGAACTATACGCCAGCAAATAATTGAGCTTTTAGCTGATGGGGAGATGGATGCCCGGGAAATATCCCGGGAGGTGGGAATCCGGGAAAAAGAAGT
>JAIVWA010000766.1:0-2043 GCA_049190255.1 Gammaproteobacteria bacterium
GTGATGTGTAGATATGTAAGTGCAATTTAGTTAATTATCTGGAGTAATGGAGAGATTCGATTGCGGATTTGGGACTGGGGATTGCGGATTTTAACATATGAAAAGGACTTTAAATTCCTTTCAACTATCCGAAATCCGAAATCTACAATCTGAAATTTCCTGACTCCATTTTTTTATAGGTTTCCCTGTGACCATACTTTCGGCAAATAAACTATCAAAAAGCTTCGGTGGTCTGATGGCCGTGGGCGACCTGTCTTTTGAACTGGAAAAAGAAGAGATTCTGGCCCTGATCGGTCCCAATGGTGCGGGAAAGACCACCGTATTTAACTGCCTGAGCGGCTTTCTGCCTCCTGATGAAGGTGAGGTTTTTTTAGAAGATAGGAAGCTTGGCGGACTGCAGCCTTTCCAAATCTGCCAAATGGGTATGGCCCGGACCTTTCAAATTGTAAAGCCGTTTTTGACTATCTCGGTGCTGGACAATGTGATGGTGGGAGCGCTTGCAAAGGAAAAGTCAACATCCAAAGCCAAAAAGAAATCCCTTGAGATCATAGAATTTATTGGGCTTTCCAGCTGGACACACAAAGAAGCCCAGGGCCTGCCGCTTCCCCTGCGAAAACGGCTGGAGCTGGCCAGAGCCCTGGCCACCCGGCCAAAAGTATTGCTGCTGGATGAAGTCATGGCGGGCTTAAACCCCACCGAGGTGGACGAGTTGATCGCTCTGTTAAAAGAAGTCAACCGCCAGGGGGTCAGCATTCTTTTAATCGAGCATGTGATGCGGGGCGTTATGGCCCTGTCAAAGCGGGTTATCGTGATCAACTACGGTGTTAAGATTGCTGAGGGCAGCCCCGAAGACGTCGTCAAAGACGAGCAGGTCATCGAAGCCTATCTGGGTAAGGAGTTTTTAAGTGCTCAAGGTCAGTGAAATAGATGTTTATTACGGCGACATGCAGGCCCTTAGAAATGTCAGCTTCGACGTCAATCAAGGGGAAATCGTATCTGTCATCGGCTCCAACGGGGCCGGCAAATCCACCCTGTTAAAAACCATTTCAGGTATGCTGCGGCCCCGCAGAGGCACCATTGCCTTAGACGGCAATCAAATTTCCCTAACGCCGACATCTAAAATCGTCGAAAAGGGAATCAGCCACGTACCCGAAGGCAGACAGATCTTTCCCACCCTGACGGTGCTGGAAAATCTGGAAATGGGCGCCCAGTTTTCGCGCACCAGGAAATTGCTGAAGGAGACCATGGAACAGGTGTTCACTTATTTCCCCAGGTTAAAAGAGCGCCTTGAGCAGAAGGCAGGAACTTTGAGCGGCGGCGAGCAGCAAATGCTGGCCATGGGACGCGGCCTGATGTCGTTGCCCACCCTCATGATGCTGGATGAACCGTCCCTGGGCCTGGCCCCTGTTCTGGTCAGCACCATCTTTGAAATAATTGAAAAGATTAACAAACAGGGAACATCAATTCTGTTAATCGAGCAGAATGTCTTTCATTCTCTTAAAATCGCCGATCGCGGTTATGTCCTTGAAAACGGCGAAATCGCGTTGAGCGGCTCCGGACAGGAGCTGCTGGAAAATCCTCATATTCGAAAAACCTATCTGGGACTATGACGAGTTGCGGGTTTTTCGATTTGGGATTTGGGATTTGGGATTCGGGATTTCGGATTGAATAGATTGAACATATGAGATACGAGTTGCGGGTTGGTTCCAATCGTCCTCGTCGTCGTTCTCGTCCTCGTAATCGAAAAAGCTGAATAGGTACGCAAAATAAGATGGGGTGTCGAGGACGAGGACGAGTACAAGGACGAGTACGAATCCCTATCGGGGTGCGGGCATAGAGCAGCCTCCGGCCTGTAGGGCCTACGCCCCGGAAGGAGCGCATAAGGCCTGGGGTACGGGCAGTGCGATATACGCCGGAATATCTACTTTCTGTCCTCTGTCGTCTGTCATCTGTCCTCTGTTATGCGGGGTACGAGGTGCGAGTTGCGGGTATATATAGTTGATTGAGTTGGTTGAGTTGGTTAAGTTGATTGAGTTGATTGCC
>JAIVWA010000767.1:0-2035 GCA_049190255.1 Gammaproteobacteria bacterium
GCGTGAGTTTCTATTATCATAAAATAGATAGAATACATTTACTTTAGGCATTTTAGGCAATTTAGGCACTTTAGGCATTTCTTTTCTCAGGCATTTTAGTGCACTTTAGGCACTTTCCGGTTTATCCGGGTTGGGTTGCTTATCTTAATTTCGGCCTTATTGTTTACAGCGAATTCGGATCGTGTTTGTCGGAGTAGCAAAAATAAGAGAGAATGAATATGACTCAAAAAAAACGCAACATTTTTTATTCGGTTACCTGGAATCTTGTCCTTCTCAGCATGGGTTCCATTGTTTTATCCATCGGTATCAAAGCGATTGCCATTCCCAACGGTTTGATCACCGGCGGTTTTTCGGGCCTCAGCCTGCTGATCTACTATGTATTCGGCGGATTATCGCCCGGCATGTGGTATTTTGTGCTGAATATTCCGCTGTTTGTCGTCGGTTGGATTCTTCTCAGCCGGCGGTTCTTTTTTTACAGCCTGTTTGGTATGGTGACGGTCACCCTGGCCATCGATCTAATACCGTTTACAATTCCCATCCATGACCGGTTGCTGGCGGCCCTGGCCGCCGGTGTTCTCATAGGCGCGGGCGCCGGGACCTACCTTCATTCTTTTGGATCGGCCGGCGGATCGGATATCATCGCAGTTATTCTCAACAAGAAATTCAATGTCCGGATCGGCAGGTTCTATTTTTATTTCAATCTGGTTCTCTTCAGCCTCAGTTTAGGTCTACTGGATATCGATGTTATTCTTTATTCTCTTATCCTGGCGTTTGTTGTCTCCCAGGTGGCGGATTATTTTCTCAGCATGTTCAGCCAGCGCAAGATGGTCATTATTATTTCCGACCGGTCTGAATCCATCGCTGAGGCCATCCTAAAAAAACTTCAGAGGGGGAGTACCTTTCTGTATGGCCGCGGCGCCTATACCGGACGGCGCAAAAAAGTCATTCTGACGGTGGTCAACAATTATCAGCTCAAACGTCTGGAGGAAGCGGTCTTCACTGTCGATGCCGATGCATTTTTTATCACCGAAAACACGTTTAATGTGATTGGCAAAGGCTTCTCGCGCCGTAAGGTGTATTAGTAGTCAGGTTCAGAGGTTTAGGAAATGGGGTTCAAAGGTTCAGGGTTCCAAGGTTTTAAATGCTCACGTTGAAACCGTTTGCCCGTTGAGCCTGTTGGCCCGTTTGCCGGTTCAATTTGGAAAATCCTATTTTTTCGGGCTAACTGGTAACGGGCAAACCGGCAAAACCTGATTTATTACTTTTAGTCATTAATAATATGTTAATTATTATTTTGACTTATTCTCCTGTAATGTGTATAAAATCAGTATCTTCCGCAAAAGCGCAGCGTACGTTATCTGAGCGTTAGCCATTATTAGAGCGTTTGGATCAGGCCATATTGGCGGTTATCGACAAACCGGAGAAGACCCAACAGACCACCGCTATCGGAACCTTATTCTGACAAACGCTCTAGCGGGTACTCCAATTCTGTAAAGACGAGGTAATTTGCCATCGAGTTTTTAGTTATCCCATTTTTGCTGGCAGCCGGTTCTTATGTCGGTTGGAATATCGGCGCCAATGATACGGCCAACTGCATCGGGACCACTGTGGGCTGCGGATTGCTTCCTTTCAGGCGCGCGGCGATCCTCGTAGCCGTATTCGCAATATTGGGTGGCTTGCTGCAAGGGCACCATGTCATGGATACCATCGGGAAAGGGATCGTCAAGGATGAGCTCAACATTTTAGCAGTTTTTGTGGCCTTGATCTGTTCCGGTATTTTTGTGACCCTGGCCACTTTTTTTAGAATTCCAACCTCTACTTCCCAGGCGATCGTAGGCGGTGTTATGGGTATCGGCCTGGCGCTTGATGCCAGGATCGATTATGCAAAATTGCTAAGCATCGTCGAAAGCTGGGTGATATGTCCTATTCTGGTGATGGTGCTTGCCTTCGCCCTTTATCATATGCTTACCCGGCTGTTGCAAAGAATCGCAACCAGAAATATTTTAATTCAGAATGCCATGGGTTGGCTGGCTAT
>JAIVWA010000768.1:0-2031 GCA_049190255.1 Gammaproteobacteria bacterium
AGAGCGATTATTTATAAGATGGGGTTCACCGAAGAGATGGTGACAATTATCAGGTTAAAGGTCCTCAACCACGTACCATCCCCTCCTCAAAATACGCGGGGGTTCATAGTGGAGGAAGAAGTGAATTCGCCGCCGCGAGGAACGCAAGGGCATAGTCCATGGTAAACTAACTGTTCTGTAAATCTTATACCTGAATCCGTGATGTAGTAGTCTCCTCCAAAGAGGAAACTGCTACGATCATAATCGTTCCTCAAAAACAAGTAATTTGGACCGTAATGTCCAACAAGAGGCGTGATATCCGCCCTTCCGAACCTTAAAAAATCCATATTTCGTATTACAACCTTATCTTCAGGCATCAATGCATAGGGCGAATCGTTTCCTTTCGCCATTAAGCAGGACAACTAATATATAAAAATCGACCATGGATGTTTTTCAGCATTGCAACCGCCTGTACACAAACACAAATGAGCCAAACCAGGGCGACCATCTGGCAAAAGCAAGTTTATAACGACGTGCATGGCGGACAAGACGCGCTGCCAGATAAATCAAATTCTGGATGACCGTTTTGAGACGACGGCGTTGAGCCGGTTTGCGTAAAGGTATGCCCGAGGACGTATTGGCTGTTTGACCAATCAAACGCAGGCAATTATAAGCAATCAGGGCGCAGTGCAAGACCAATTGGTTGGTAGCGAGTTTGCCCGAGGGGAATCGTTCCAGATCCATATCTGTCTTGATTTCAGAATGGTATTGCTCAGATGTGCCATGTTGATGGTATTGCTCGATGATAATGTCCGGCTTATGGTCTAAGGATGTCCAATAGGTTTCTACCTCAATCTCAGGCAGCAAAAGATGTTGCCCTTGGGCCGTAATGGTGCGCTCAATCACCTGGTAAACACAGCGAATGGAGCGCGTAACTTTCTTGCCGTCTATGGTTAATGTTTTGGAGCGGCTTGTACTCCCTCGGTAAACGATTTTGCCCAGACGTGCTTGATGACAAACACCCTCTTTTTTTGCCAACGCCCACCATGTCTGTAGGTTTTCCCGCCGTAGATTGCGTTTGATGATGTAATCCACACCTTTTTCCGACTCCAATACAGACAGATTATCAAGCGCATCGTTGCCTGAGTCCATACGGGTCAAGAGCGTTTCATCAGTAATCAAGCGTGCAAGACGAATTGTTTCCTGCAAAAAGGCCGGGGTCTCTTTTTGACAATGTTGTTTGCCGGGGCGTAATTCTAGGTTTACCAAATACCCCTCCTCTCCGAGGTAAGCAAACATGGGCGCGTAGCCATCATAGCCTTTATAGGTTCGCCCGACACCTTCTTTCTGGGTATTGGAATTGTCAAAAGGAGCAACATCCAAGTCCAGCGCTATCCGTTTTCCCAGAGTTGGCGTTAAGTCAACCCGATGATGTTCAAGCATGCCGGCGCTTTCTTCTTTAAGACCAGTTAACAATAAAGCGGCTTGATTCATATCTCCCAATTGATTCAACCGTTGCCGCAAGGTAGAACTTGATGGCACATTCTTGACCCCTAATGCGAGACCAAAAAAAGGTTCTTGGCCACGGAAATCTTCAATAGCCTCGTAAGCGTGTTTTCCCTGGCATAGCAAACCAACATAACTTCGGATAACATCGCTATGGCTAATATCCGGAGTATCTTTGATGGTTGGTAAGCGAAATTGGTTTACTTTCTTGTCCAATTGGGTAGGGCTCAACGCCATTCCTACCAGGGCAAGCCCTGAATGGGTCGTTAGGTTTTCTTGGGATTGGCTCAATTCAAAGGCAATCATTTTGCACCTGTCGGGTGATTGCTAAATGCGATTGTTAGGCCATAATTATACCGTAGATAAGCCATCTCAACCCCCATTTCTGGGGGCAAACAATCAAAAGCATGAATAATATCGTATATGTGGCGGGGTCACTTTTTTCGTACCCGTCACGGATTCAGGTATAAGTAAAAGAGCGCGACCGGCTGGTCGCGCTCTTTCATGTAAGGTCTAAATTGTTAGCGATGGTGATTACGGTGTCGA
>JAIVWA010000769.1:0-2031 GCA_049190255.1 Gammaproteobacteria bacterium
TATGGAAGGATTGGAAGTAGTCAAAAAAGAGAAACCGGATCTGATCTGTCTCGATTTACAGATGCCGGGCGAATGGGGTCCCCGATTTTACCGCAAGCTGCGCAAGGACAAAGAGGTAAAGGACATTCCGATTATTGTCGTCAGCGGCATTGACGGCGATCATGCTGTAAAAGATGCGGTGGCCTTTGTCAAAAAACCCTTTGATCCCGAAAAACTGATCGGTATTGTAAAAAACACCATCGGCTGACAGATTATAATGGATAAAAAGCTCTTGCTGGTAGATGACGAAGAAGGTATTCGCAAAGTCCTCAGTATATCTTTATCTGATATCGGCTATCAGGTGTTTACTGCCGAAAATGGTGAAGACGCCCTCAAAATTTTCCGCCAGGAAAACCCGCCCATCGTTCTGACCGACATTAAAATGCCGGGAATGGACGGTATCGAGCTCCTCAGAACAATAAAGCATGAAAATCCCGATACCGAAGTCATTATGATTTCCGGTCATGGTGATATGGACCTGGCGATTAAAAGCCTCAAGTATCAGGCGATTGATTTTGTCACCAAACCGATTAACGATGATATTCTCGAAATTGCCCTGGACAGGGCCCATGAAAAAATCCTTATGCGCCAGAAGCTCAGGGAATACACCGAAAATCTTGAAGCCCTGGTGCAGGAAAAATCGGCGCAATTGATAGAAGTAGAAAGACAGGTCGCGGTGGGCCAGGCCGTGGAGGGACTGACTTCCATGCTGAGAAACCTTGCCGGTGATCTGGAGGGCGGTCTGACCTATTTTAACGAAATGCCCTGCTTTGTGTCGATTCACAATCCGAAATTAGAAATCGTTGCCGTGAATCAGCTTTATAAGGAACGCCTGGGTGATAAGGTCGGCCGCAGCAGCTGGGAAGTTTACCAGGGTAAAACCGGCACCTCATCGAAGTGCCCGGCGGCGGTGACATTTAAAACCGGCAAGGGGCAACGGACCAAAGCCAACATTAAATACGCCGGCGGTCAAGAAGCACCGGTGATTGTCCATACTGCTCCCATCCGGAATCAAGCCAGCGAGGTGGAGCTGGTCGTGGAAATAGCCGCCGATATCACCGAAGTCAAACGGTTGCAGGAAGAATTGCACCAGACCCAGCAGCGCTACCAGCAGCTTTTTGACGAAGTACCGTGCTATATCTCCCTGCAGGATCGGCAGTTCAGACTGCTGGCCACCAACCGGCAGTTTAACGACGATTTTGATGTCGAACTGGGCGCCCATTGTTATGAAGTTTACAAACATCGGGATGAGCCCTGTCCCAATTGCCCGGTTGCCAAGACATTTGAAGACGGCCGGTCCCACCAGACCGAGATGGTGGTTACACCGAAATCCGGCGAGCAGCACAACGTTTTGATCTGGACGGCTCCCATCCGGAATGCCACCGGGGAAATCACCCGGGTCATGGAGATGTCGACGGACATCACCGAGATCCGCCAGCTGCAGGATCATCTATCCTCACTGGGGTTGAAAATCAGCTCGATATCCCACGGCATTAAAAGCCTGCTGGCCGGCCTGGACGGCGGCGTCTACTTAGTGGAGTCCGGCCTGGCAAAAGAGGACCCTGAAAGGGTTAAAGAAGGCTGGGATGCTCTTAAAATCATTGTCAGCCGCATTCGCAAACTGGTTCTCAATATCCTGTTTTTTGCCAAGGAACGGGAATTAGTATGGGAGCCGACCGATGTCTTAAATTTTGCTTACGAAGTGGCCGCCAGCGTTGAATCTAAAATCAAAGCCGAAGGCGTTGTTCTTGAATACGATTTCGATCCCGCCGTGGGAGAGGTTCAACTGGATGCCGGGGTCGTTCGTCTGGCCCTGATCAATATCCTCGAAAATGCGCTGGATGCCTGTGTCGAAGATACGGCTAAAAAATCACACAAGATCGTTTTCAGTGTTAAGCCCGACGATAAACAGATTGTTTTCGAGATACGGGACGACGGGACCGGAATGGATCGGGAGACGCGCGAGAGCCTGTTTACCCTGTTTTTTTCTTC
>JAIVWA010000770.1:0-2025 GCA_049190255.1 Gammaproteobacteria bacterium
TTCGAATTTTCCACCCGGCCCCCAAAGATCTTCCATCCTGAAATGGGTGGGCGGAATTTCTGATTCCTCATTCGATCCGTGCGGGTCTCCGTCTCCGTGACCGCGTTCGGTCTCTCCATCGGTATCGCTATCGCAATCCCTATCGAATCCTCGAATCGGTGGCGTTCCCATCGATAGCGATAGCGATCCCAATAGCGATAGCGATTTCTGCCCGCCCTCGTGACGCCTTGGCGTCCTCGGTGCCTCGGTGCCTCGGTGGCGAATCGTGTGCGTGGTCCGCAAATCCGAAATTCGAAGAGCCTCTTGCAAAAATAGAAAAAATTGTGAATATTAGGTATTGAAAACGCCGAACCCCTTTGTTATTATATGTTTCCGAACAAGAAACACGCAGGAGTTCAGCGTTGCATACATTTTCTCGCATTCTCAGCTGGTGTCAACGGTCTCTTTTCCCCGAATTGGAAGATGAGTTTGGACCCCTGTGCGAAAAGCACCGGAAACTGATCAACATTTTTGTCCTTGTGCCGATCGAGGAGGCACTCGAATGTCGCAGATCGAGAGGGCGCGGTAGGCCAGAACAAGATCGGTGTGCGATTGCACGAGCGTACATCGCCAAGTCGGTACTGAATTTGCCGGACACACGGACTTTGATCAGCTATCTCCAGTCATCGCCGACGACCCGAAAGATCTGTGGCTGGAGCAGGGCTGGAGAAATTCCGAGCGAATCGACGTTTTCCCGCGCTTTCGCAGAGTTTGCCGAAACACAGTTGCCAGCGCGCCTTCACGAGGTCGTCATCGAGCACGCGTTCGAAGGTCGGATCGTCGGTCATATCAGCAGGGACTCAACGGACATTCAGGCGCGAGAAAAGCCGAAGCCCAAACGCCGTAAAAAGGAGATCAAGGCACCAAAAAAACGTGGGCGACCGAAAAAGGGAGAAGTCCGTCCTCCGAAAGAACCCACACGCCTCCAACGTCAACAGACCATGACGTTGGAGGACATGCTGGCGGACCTACCAGCGGCCTGCGATGTCGGATCGAAGACCAACAGCAAAGGCAAAAAGAACATGTGGATCGGCTACAAGCTCCATGTCGACTATTCTGACGGTGGTGTCCCGGTTAGCTGTATTCTCACCTCAGCCTCATTGCACGACAGCCAAGCTGCCCTGCCGCTATCCCTTATCAGCAATCAACGGGTGGATAGTTTGTACGATGTCATGGACGCCGCCTATGACATGCCCGTGATTCACGATCACTGTGCTGAGTTGGGACACGTAGCTATCATTGATCACAATCCCCGCAGAAGTGGGGAAAAGCGCCAGATGGACCCCGCAAAAGCCCAACGCTACAAAATTCGCTCATCTGCAGAACGCGGATTCTCCCGTCTCAAAGACGGCTTTGGTGCTCGATTCGTTCGCGTACGTGGCCCCACTAAAGTCTTTGCTCATCTTATGTTTGGAGTGCTGGCCCTGACTATCGATCAGCTTGCCTCCACTATCGCGTAACGTCCCTGAGGACTCGACAACCCAGAAAAACAATCTCCCCGGCGGGGAAAGTGCGTCCACACAACCGAGAAAATTCAACTCCAGCGGCACCACTGCGCCAGAAATTACCGCTCGGAGGTCAGCCGCCCTCCGCCAGCTACAATCTGCGCGACTTTTGCAAGTGGCTCTTCGAATTTCGAATTTTCCGCGCAATATCCCCCGACTTGTGCCCTTCACACAGAGCCTCTGGTCGGCGCGGCGCTGTTGCGGAGGGCCTCGTCGCGAGGATCGCGAGCCGCTACAGGTACTGGGAACCTGAGTGTGCTCGTTACGCGGATCGCTTCCAGCACCGTCGACATACCACAATCAGCCTCGAATGCCATCTTGTCACTCCTACCTCTCGGAAAGACGCGGTGGGCGTAGCCCGTCGAGGCTTTCCGAGGGCGGGCGGGCACGGAGACGGAGACGGGCACGGGCGCGGTGAGGACACGAATTGGCGGAATTGTGCTATCTTATGCGCCCTTTGGCAGATTTATGTCAAAGGACG
>JAIVWA010000771.1:0-2019 GCA_049190255.1 Gammaproteobacteria bacterium
CTTGGCATTTCCCAACTGCCGAAGACATCCACGACCAGACACATTGCAATTGATGCCCGCCGGTTCGCATATGCACCTTCACGCATTACAGTGAACAAGGGCGACACCGTGATCCTGCAGTTCTCTACCTCGGATGTCTCCCACGGTCTGCAGCTGGACGGTTACCCCATCGAACTGATTGCCAGAAAAGGCGTGACTTTCCGCAAGCATGACTGGCTGGAGGATAAAGGCCACCTGCATACCAACTGGAGCCGGGTGTCTTCCGTCAAATTCAGGGCGCGGCGGTCGGGAAAATTTATTTTTCGCTGCACCGAAACCTGCGGTAATCTGCACCCCTTCATGACCGGGGAGTTGATCGTGAGACCCAACACCCCCTATCATTTTTTCCTGGCGCTCTCTGTCTGGGTCGTATTTACCGCGTTTATCCTGATGCGCTTTAAAAACCCGGACAGCACGGACGGATTCAAACGGATAAACCTCCTTGAGACCTTCCCGTGGTTAAAAAGGCTGGTAATGCATCGCAGTTTTCAATTCTGGTTTCTGCTGCCCAATTTTATCGTCTTTTATCTGTTTATTCTCAGCAGCCTGTGGGGCAGTCCCGTGGGCAACCGCAACATTACCATCGTCTTTGTCTGGATTCTGTGGTGGTTCCTTCTGAAGGCCATTCTGGTTCCGTTGGGGGGACGACTGTGGTGCCTGATGTGCCCGCTGCCGGCCCCTGCTGAATGGATCTCCCGCAAAAGCCTGACAGCGGTCTGGTATTTGAAAAAACCCTTCCGTCGATTGCACCATCGCTATCTCGGCTTCCAAAAAGACTGGCCCAAAAAAATGAGGAATATCTGGCTGCAGAATATCCTTTTTCTGACTCTGATTTCTTTCGGCATGATTCTGATTACGCGACCGTTGGCAACGGCACTTATGTTTTTACTTATTTTGACGGGCACCCTGGTTCTATCTTTGATTTTCCGGCACCGGGTGTTTTGCCTGTATTTGTGCCCGGTGGGCGGCTTTTTAGGGACCTATTCCATGGCCTCCATGACTGAAGTCCGCTCCATAGATCCCAAAGTCTGTATCAAACACAAAGATAAATCCTGTTTTACCGGCGGTCCCGACGGCTGGGCCTGTCCCTGGAACCAGTATGTCGGCAACATGAGCCGCAACAACTACTGCGGGCTGTGTACCGAGTGCATCAAAAGCTGCCCCAAGGATAATGTCGGTATTTTCCTGAGACCGTTTGGCTCTGACAGAAAATTGAAGGGCTATGACGAAATGTTCAACGTCATAATCATGCTGGTGGTGGCCGTGGCCTTCAGCATTGTCATGCTGGGACCGTGGGGATTTATCAAAGATGCCGCCAATGTGACTGAAAGCAGACAGGTCATTCCCTTTCTTATCTACCTGGCCGTAATCTGGAGCTCCGCCCTGTTGATCGTTCCGGGCCTCTTTATGCTGGTCGCCAAGGGAGCTCACCGCCTGGCGGGAGCCAAAATAAACAGCCGCTTATTGACCCTGCGGCTGGCCTATATTCTCATCCCGGTCGGCATCTGTGCCTGGATTGCCTTCAGCCTGCCGGCCATCATGGTCAACTACGGTTATATCATCTCGGTATTTTCCGATCCCCTGGGTTTGGGATGGGACCTTTTGGGAACCGCCGATACTCATTTTAAAGCCCTCATACCGGATTGGATCCCGGTAATTCAAGGCCTTATTCTGCTGGCCGGGCTTTATTTGGGGATAAGCCGCGGCTTTATGGCTCTTCAAGATGTGCTGCCGGATACCCATTCACAAACCCGGGCCATGCTCCTTCCGGCCCTGTTTGCACTTTTGGCGGTCAACCTGCTGCTGAAAATCTATATGGGTTAAAGCCCATAAGCGCTGAGTTATTTTTACGCCGGAGGAATGAGGAAGGTTTACTGAAAAACAAATGAAATTAAATTGCGGAGCGGAGCGACATCATCATTCGATGTTCGACGTTGGACGTTCGACGTTCGATGTTCAGTCTGTTCGACCTGCCCGCAA
>JAIVWA010000772.1:0-2018 GCA_049190255.1 Gammaproteobacteria bacterium
GTCATGCCGATGCCGGAGTCTCGCATCGAAAACTGGAGGGTGACCTTATCATGCGAACTTTCTATTACCTTGGTCGTAAGCACAATCTCGCCTTGCTCGGTGAATTTTATGGCGTTATTTCCAAGGTTGACCAGGATTTGATTGAGCCTTAACGGGTCTCCAACCAGAAAGTTGGGTACCCGGGAATCGAGGTAGAACAAAACTTCCAGATTCTCCTTTTCCTGGGCCTTGACGGTAATCACATTGGCGACGTTGTCCAGGGTCTCGGACAGATCGAATTCCACGGCTTCCATGTCCAGCTTGCCGGCTTCGATTTTGGAGAAATCCAGAATGTCGTTAATGATCCCCAGAAGAGAATTGGCGGATGATTGAATTTTGTTCAAATAATCCTGCTGTTTGGCCGTCAGCTCGGTTTTCAGCGCCAGGTGGGCCATACCGATAACCGCGTTCATGGGGGTGCGGATCTCGTGGCTCATGTTGGCCAGAAAATCACTTTTGGCCCGGGTGGCGTCTTGGGCCTTGGACTTTTCCTCGTCCAGATCCTCCATCATGTTGAGCATGGCCGATTGGGCCTCATCCAGTTCATTGACGCGTTTTTGCAGCTCGTTCTCCATTTTTTTTCGCTCGGTTATATCTTCAGTCGTATTGATGACTTCCGTGGGAGAGGTGCCGGGCTCGGTTGGGTTGAAGATAGATCGAACCAGGATGGTTTCTCCCCCACTAACAGAAGTATATTCTCCTTCAAACTCGGTTTGCTTACCGGAAAGCGCCCCGAGTACGGCAGCACGCAGTTCATCATTTCTAAGTTCATTCGGCAAATTCATTCCGATAATTTTTTCACGGGTTGATCCCATGAGTTCGGCGTGTCTTGCGTTGCAGTCGAGAACGGTACCGTCTTTGCCGACATGAAGAATTCCCACAGGCGAATTTTGAAAAATGGTGCGTGATTGAATTTCGCTTTCCCTAAGTGATTCCCGGATCTTCTTTTGTTCCGTAATATCTTCCTTCACTGCCACGAAGTGGGTTATCTCACCTTCTTCATTTTTGATGGGAGAAATGGAAGCACTTTCCCAAAATTCTTCACCGTTTTTTCTTTTATTTTTGAACTCACCCCGCCAAACTTTCCCGGCAAGAATCGTATCCCAGAGTTCTTGGTAATATGATTCGGGAAGGTCGCCTGACTTTAATACGTTTGGATTCTGTCCGATGGCCTCATCTGCGGAATATCCTGTAACTTCGCAAAATCTTGGATTGACGTATTCAATAGTTCCATCTTTATTGGTAACCACCACCGAAGCCGGGTTCTGTTCGACAGCCTGGGAGAGTTTTTTTAAATCAGCAGTCCGCTCTTCAACTCTTTGTTCCAGAACATCATGTGCTTGCCGTATTGAATCACGCATCGTTGAAAAACTTTGAGCCAGCACGCCCAGTTCATCATTACTTGCCACATTGATTTCTGTATCGAGATTTCCCGCCGCTATTTCGATTGAGGACTGCGTTAGTTCTCGGATAGGTTTTGTTGATTTATTCGCAATATAAAAGGCGGCCAGAACGGTAATAAGCATGAGCGCAGCCGCAAAGGCACCCATAAACCGCTTCAAATTAGATGTTGGGCTAAAAGCCTCTTTCTCATCGATTTCGACAATCAGGGCGTAGGTTGTGCTGCCAAAGGTAACCGGACCATAGGCGGAAAGAACGCGTACGCCTCTGTAGTCGTTGATAAGTCCATGCCCATTCTTTCCTGAAAGCGCTTCCCTGCTGGCCGTGGTATCCGCCTTGCCCTCGATCGGATTTGAAAAAGAGGCCTTTACCGAATGCGTTTTCGGGCTCAAATAGGAATCGGAACGCATGAGATTATCCGGACCGACCAGGTAGGCTTCAGTGGTTTCCGACAGACCGGAACGTTCCGTCATAATCGTATTGATGACTTCATCGGACAGCTTTAACACCACGACGCCTTCGATTTGATCCAATAATACGATGGGTGAAATTGCAAACGCGATGGGTTCATTATCAGA
>JAIVWA010000773.1:0-2013 GCA_049190255.1 Gammaproteobacteria bacterium
CTTCATTCTTGACATCAAGACTCAATTCTTCACTATCAAAGTCCTCGGAATAGACGACGAAGGCCTTGGACCCTGCAAATAGCTAATATGCTGCATTTCCGACAGCCCAGGTATCAATCGGCAAATTAAAGTGTTCAATGGTGGTTTTGAGCCGGATCCAATACTTTCTGTCTTTCATGGATTCCAGTATAAGAACAACGCCAGCTTTCTTTTTGGTCATAGATGAATAATGCAGGCCCTGCTGGAACGAATGTATTGCCGCTACCATGGCGTTCGAGGGTTCAGTTGTAATAGTTTCCATTGGCTGTTATTTATGAATCGTATCTACGGCCAGTGGTTCGGATTAAGTTGAATGAGAAAATCGTCAACCGGCCAACAAGGAATTCCATCAACCATCAGTTTTTCTGTTCCTCGATATAACAACATCACACTGGCTTCCGGGTAGTCGCTCAGGAACGTCTTAAGTGATTTCAGGCTTTTGGGGTGAATTTGCTTTGCGTTCTTAACTTCCATCGCGTGGAAGTGATGCTCACCATACAATACGAAATCAACCTCGGAGCCACCCCGGGACCGCCAAAAATAGCAGTCCACCTGATCGTCCGAGTAATCGCACCAAGCTTTGAGATGTTGTAAAACCAAGCCTTCCAGGGCCATTCCCCCAATTTCATCGGGGCTGTCAAGCGGCCCCTTGGGGCGTAAATGGTAGTAAACACCGGCATCAAACAAATAAAATTTTGGCTGTGCGGTCATTGCACGTCTCGCGCGTTTGGTAAAGACGGGAAGCTGATATCCCAGTAACAGATCTTCAATAATCGATACATAGTTCTCGACGACCTTTCGGGAAACGTGGCATTCTCTGGCGATATTACTGAGGTTTAAAATACTGCCGTGAGAAAAGCTGATGGCTTCCAGAAAGCGGGCGAAGGCGCCGATATCTCTCACCAATCCCTCTTCCTTGACCTCTTCCTTCAGGTAGAGGGTAATGTAGGTTGCCAGTGTCTTGCCGGGTGCATTTGCCGATACGATTAAAGGAATCAGGCCGTTTCTGAGCGCTGCGTCAAGCGAAAAGTTCGTGCCCAACTCGGCGGCCATAAATGGATGGAAATGGGTTAAGAGGGCACGACCCGCCAACAGGTTTACGCCGCCACGGCGCAGTTTTCTGGCACTGGAGCCGGTCATGATAAATTGATGTGTTTTGTATTCCTCGATCAAACTGTGGATGCTGTCCAGCAGTGCCGGCGCCTTTTGTACTTCGTCAATAATGTAGCGTCTTGTCTGTGGATTCGCCTTAACAATTTGTTTAATCCGCTCCGGGTGTGCTATATGGTTTCTAAATGTTCTGTCGTCCAATAAATCAACCAGATAGGCATCCGGAAAAGTTTCTTTAAGCCATGTGGATTTGCCTGTACCTCTTGGGCCGAAAATAAAAAAGCTGTCAGTAGGAGCATTAAAAAATCTTTCAGTGAATTTTTCCATCCTTTCCCCCAGATAACTATCGCAAAATTAACCTGTCAGATAAAAATTGAGTCTCAATTTTACCCTTTCGGGTTGAAAATGCAAGATTTATTTTATCAAGAAAACATCGGGATCACGTCTTCATTCTTGACATCAAGACTCAATTCTTCACTATCAAAGTCCTCGGAATAGACGACGAAGGCCTTGGACCTTGCAATTAGCTAATATGCTGCCTTTCCGACAGCCCAGGTTTCAATTGGCAAATTAAAGTGTTCAATGGTAGTTTTGAGCCGGATCCAATATTTTCTGTCTTTCATAGTTTCCAATATAATGATGTCGTTAAATGGTTGATTAGTTTACTAGTTGAATAGTCAAATCGTTAGCGAGCCTCATGTTGATGGCCTCGGTCCACTTGTTCCCAAAATCAAATTCAATCGCGTGGGTATCGGTCACGCAATCGCAACGCGTTCTGTCGGGCAAGACCACTTCGATCTGTCCGCCCTGCTCCCTGCACCATCGCTCCTGATACCATTTTTCCGGATGCTCCCGTTTCGCCAA
>JAIVWA010000774.1:0-2012 GCA_049190255.1 Gammaproteobacteria bacterium
GGCCCACACTGCCTTTAGACAATATTGAATCCGAATTTACAGAAAAAATTCCGATCCAATTTTTAAAAAAATATTTCATGGTACCGCTGGAGTACCGCCATCCCGTAACGGCCGAAAATTGCGGAATGGCGCCGCCCAATACCACCGATTCCGACAAGCAGGTTGCCGCCCCCGGCCATGTCATCGCCATTAACGACCCGCTGAATTTCCATGCCCTTGATGACCTGGTACGGCTCATGGAATTAACCGATTTCCAACTGGTGCTGGCCAGCCGCGACTCGATTCTTTCCGCCATCAACCTGCAATATGATCTGCGCCGGGATTCTGCCGAACAACTGGTTCAGGACATGCAGGAAGACGGCAGCGCCATCCTCAGTGAGATCGAGGAAACGGCCGATCTTCTCGATGACACCAGCGAAGCCCCGATCATCAAACTGGTCAATCACATTATTTCCCAATCCATAAAGGCCCGTGCCAGCGACATTCATATCGAACCCTACCAGCACAGTTTCACCGTGCGCTACCGGGTTGACGGAATTCTTTACGATTTGCTGAGCCCGCCCAAATGGATTCAGCCGGCTTTGATTTCCAGGATCAAGGTCATGGCTAAAATGAATATTGCTGAAAAACGCCTGCCCCAGGACGGACGCTTCGAGGTCAAGGTCGGTGATCAGAGCATCGATCTACGGGTGTCGACGATTCCGACCGCCTTTGGAGAGCGGGTTGTTCTCAGGCTGTTGAATAAATCAGGCTCGTTGCTGGAACTTTCGGATATCGGGCTGAGCCCGGGACGCCTTAAACTGATAAAAAAACTGTTGGCTTCTCCCAACGGTATCATCCTGGTTACCGGACCGACCGGCAGCGGCAAAACCACCACCCTGTATGCCGTTTTGCAGTCCATCAACAAGCCGGACATCAACATTATCACCATCGAAGATCCTGTTGAATATCAAATAGAAGGCATCAGCCAGATCCAGGTAAATCCCAAAATTGAGCTGACCTTCGCCCGGGGTCTGCGTTCCATTGTTCGCCAGGACCCGGACGTGATTCTGATTGGTGAGATTCGAGACCAGGAAACCGCGGAAATAGCTGTCCAGTCCGCTTTGACCGGCCATCTGGTCTTTTCCACCCTGCACACCAATGATTCGGCCGGTGCCGTTACCCGTCTGGTGGATATGGGGGTTGAACCCTTTTTAATCTCTTCTTCGGTATTGGCTGTGGTGGCGCAACGATTGGTGCGCATCCTTTGTAATAACTGTAAAAAGGCTTACAAACCCAGTAAGATTTATCTACAAAGCATCGGCGTCTCACCGAACCACTTCAATGAACGCCATATCTATAAAGCCGTTGGGTGCGAAAAATGCATCGGCACAGGTTACAGCGGGCGGTTGGGCATTTTTGAAATCATGGTCCTGACGGATAGGTTAAAAAATCTGATCCTCGAAACCTTCGATTCCAACCGGATAAAAACGGAAGCCCGCCGGGAAAAAATGATGAGCCTGCGCCAGGACGGCATTCAAAAGGTCTTAAACGGTATTACCACGATCGAGGAAGTGCTGCGGGTAACGCAAAAATGATTTTGCTGGGGCAAAATCATTTGAATTCGGAAGTCGGAATGCGGAATGCGGAAAATTGGGAGCAGATGCTTGATACTGGCCGCTGGTTACAGGTGTCAGGATAAAAGACCCAGGGCACAAGGCGTAAATAGTTTATTGAGTTGATTAAGTTGATTGGGTTTATTGAGTTAACCTATAAACCGAATCAACCATTGACGATACATTCCGTTTCCTGCCCTCGCCCTTTAAATCCGAAATCCCTGGCCCAGACCTGTTTTATAAGGATCGTCTATAAAGGCTGCAACTCCTCAGGCGTTCCGCTTTGGTGCCATTTAATCGAAGCCGTCGCGCCAGGGCGGGCACAAATCCCAAATCGGATGAATCCCAAATCCCAAATTGAAAGAATCCGAAATCGACAAACTCCGTCTCTTTGCCGTTTCAATCCGCAATCCGCAT
>JAIVWA010000775.1:0-2003 GCA_049190255.1 Gammaproteobacteria bacterium
CAATCCCAAATCCAAAATCGGATGAATCCCAAATCCCCAATCGAAACAATCCCAAATCGAAAGACCCGCAACTCGCAACCCGTTCCGTTCCGGTAAAGTTTGCCATCAAAGGGAAATTTTTTCCCCCGTGATCGGTCGGATCGGAATCTGTGCGGCGGCCGAGTGCCCTGCAGGGTGATTTTTATAAGGATTCACTAAAGCCAGAAATTTAATATTATATAATAATTATAGATAGTTATATTTGTGGCTCCTGGACGGGTGACAATCCCTTCTGTCTTTTTTAAGTTTTGGCACACTCCCTGCTATAAACAGATACAGACAGATTTGACAGAAGCCCAGGATTTAATATCCAAGATTCGAGGAAATTCCCACTATGACGAGCGATTTGTCTTTTATGCCGACGGTGCCCCAGAATCCGCCTCCCTCTATTCAATGTGACAACCCCGGTTCTTTTTCAACCGGCTCATGGTCTAAAACCAATGCATCTGATCTATCAAAAGGGGACAAGAGTGATAATTTTTTAAACATGTTGAAGAAAGTGTCCCAAAACCCTAACGCCTCTGATGAACCACAACGACCGTCTCTGAATCCTAATGACGAAACGGCTGTAAGCGATCAAACACCGATATCTGCTGACCTAGAGGAACTCATTGACCAGTTGGAAGCCCTGGGATGGGTTGCTCCAGCCGGAGAAACGACGCTGCCGGCCGGTGGAGGGGCAGGGGACCAAAACCTGTCCGGTCCGGCCGGCAACCGCCAAAGTGGTTTATGGGCTCTAAAGCAGCTGATTATTGGTATTCAGGCTAATGATAATATGCCCTCCAATGATATGTCGGCCGGATGGGAACGTTTGCGGCTATTTATTTCGAACGCGCTGGGGGGCGAGACCACCGCCCAGAGCGGCGGTGATTCCAAAGGCGACCTGAATCTGAACCAAACGGCCGGGAGCGCTCAATTGGCTCACGGGGCCCAGGAGATTGCCCTGAGCCAGGAAAGTTTAAAAAGCGTACCCGGTGTTTTAACTGGCGAGGGGTCTGGAAGTGAAAAGACAGATGAGGCCAAATTACACCCCGATAATCGAACTGCGGCGGACCAAACCAGCAACCCCGTCAAAGCAAATGCCGCCCTCACCGATGATAGCGGCAGCAAAGTTGTCAAAATGGAGGCCGGCACCAATGATAGCGGTCAACTGACTTCCCAGACCCAGACGTCGCCAAAGGCTTTTGAAATGGCAACCGCTGCAAAGGAAACCGAGGCCGGTCAGAGCGCCCTTCGGAATCAGACCATGGAGCAGATCGTGCGCCGGGCGGTTGTCCAGGTGCGCGGAGACGGTCAACATGAGGCCCGGATCGATCTTAAACCGGAATTCCTGGGTCATGTTCGCATGCAGGTTATCACCGAAAACCAGCAGGTGACCGTAAAAATTCTGACAGAATTCGGTTTCGTCAAAGATATGATCGAAAATAATATTCACCAGCTAAAAGCTGATTTGCAGCAGCACGGGTTAGAGGTTGACAAGGTGGATGTGTCGGTATCCCGGGACGCTGGCGGCAACAAGCATTCCCAGGAAAATGCGGATCGAGCCAAAAACCGGCAGAATGAAACCGACCCTACCGGTGGCGACAACTCCCGGGAGAAAAACCAGAAGCCCAAAGAGCACGCTGGTCTGACTGCCGATGGGTTACCGACCGTGGACTACTTCGCATGAACCCGATAGGAAAATTAAATGTTCAATCGAAAATATTCAGTCATTAATGAGGTGTTAATCCCATGATAACAACAGGACTAGAATCAATCACCACCGGAGGGACCCAACCTGCGGTTGTCCCTTCAAAGGAGCTGGGTAGGGATGCCTTTTTAAGTCTCTTGATTACCCAGCTGCAAAATCAGGATCCGCTGAATCCCACCGACAGCGCTGAATTTACGGCCCAACTGGCCCAATTCAGCTCCCTGGAGCAGCTGGGGAATGTGAATGATAATTTGAAACAATTGCAAAATTTCCA